>NZ_JBHXTO010000137.1:0-25073 GCF_042677425.1 Streptomyces sp. NPDC127119
GACACGCTGCACCACACGCCGATCGGGGTGCTGCGGGCCGTCGACCGGGCGGTGTACGACACGCAGATGGCCGAGCAGCTCGACTCCGCGATCGAGCAGAACGGCAAGGGGGATCTTTCCGCGCTGCTCACGGGCGGGGATGCGTGGACGGTTGTCGGATAGGGGTTTTTCCTGCCGCTGCGCGGAGGGGTCGGCTCGTTGGCTGCGGGTGCGTCGTGGCCGGTCGCGCAGTTCCCCGCGCCCCTGACGGGGCACGACCCCGGAGCTGACGGGGTGCGGCCCGGTCACGTGAGGCCCGGTTCCTAGGACCGGGCCTCGTCGTATGCCTGGCGTGCTTTTTCCACCGCGTCCATCCGTTGCTCGGTCCACAGCGCCAGGGCCAGGACCTGTTCGGCGGCCTCTCGGCCCAGGTCGGTGAGGGAGTAGTCGACGCGCGGGGGTATGACCGGCTTGGCGTCGCGGTGCACGAGGCCGTCGCGTTCCAGGGTCTGCAGGGTCTGCGTGAGCATCTTCTCGCTGACCCTGCCGATCGCCCGGCGCAGCTCGCTGAAGCGGTACGGCCGCTCCCTCAGCTCGATCAGGACGAGGACGCCCCAGCGACTGGTGACGTGCTCCAGGACGAGGCGGTAGGGACACATCCCCTCGCCGGTGGAGTACTTGTCCACGATCGGACTCGCCGCCGCCGGGCCGGCCACCGCGGCGCTGTTCTCTTCCGATGCACTTACCGTCATGGAGGTACCTTACTTCAAAGTGGGTACTTTCCCAGAGTTAGTGCAGCTCCTATGGTGAGTACGTACCCACCCCACAAGGAGTTGTTTCCACCATGAGCATTGTCGTCACCGGAGCCACCGGACACCTCGGCCGGCACATCATCGAGGGCCTGCTGGAGAAGGTCCCGGCCGACCAGGTCGTCGCCGTCGTCCGCAACAAGGAGAAGGCCGCGGAGCTCGCCGCCCGCGGCGTGCGCCTCGCGGTCGCCGACTACAACGCTCCCGAGACCTTCGACCACGTCTTCTCCGCCGGCGACCGGGTGCTGCTCGTCTCCGGCAACGAGTTCGACAAGGGCCGGGTCGCCCAGCACAAGGTCGTCCTCGACGCCGCCAAGGCCGCAGGGGTCGCGCTCTTCGCGTACACCAGCGCCCCCGGCACCCTGAACGCGGCGCTGGCCGACGACCACCGGGGCACCGAGGCCGCGATCCTGGAGTCCGGTGTGACGTACACCCTCCTGCGCAACGGCTGGTACAACGAGAACTACACCGAGAACCTCGCCCCCGTCCTCGAACACGGCGCCGTCGTCCAGGCCGCCGGTGAGGGCCGGATCTCCGCCGCCTCCCGCGCGGACTACGCCGCCGCCGCCGTGGCCGTGCTGACCGGCGAGGGCCACGAGAACAAGACGTACGAGCTGGGCGGCGACACCGCCTTCGGCTTCGCCGAGTACGCCGCCGCGGTGGCGCAGGCGTCCGGCAAGGAGATCGTGTACAACGCCGTCCCCGCCGAGACGTTCAAGGGCATCCTGACCGGCGCCGGCCTGCCCGCGCCGTTCGCCGAGATCCTCGCCGGTGTCGACGTGTCCATCGAGAAGGGCGAGCTGATCGTCGACTCGGGCGACCTCTCCCGGCTGACCGGCCGTCCGACCACGCCGATCGCGGAGTCGGTCGCGGCGGCGCTCAAGGGCTGAGCCCCGCCCCGGACACGTACCCGCGACCGAACCCGCACGGGATACGCACCCCCGCCTGTCATGACCGTATGGCGATACGGGCATGACGTACGGGGGTGCTTGGCGCTACCTTCTTTGAGTTTGGAGCCACCACGAAAGAAGGGCCGTGCCGGTGAAGTCCGAGGGCGAGCAGCACATAGGTCCGGACGCGGGTCCGGAGTCCAAGGGCGAACAGCGGATCGGTCTGCTGAACGGTTTCGCGGCATACGGCATGTGGGGGCTCGTCCCCCTCTTCTGGCCGTTCCTCGAACCCGCGAGCGCCGGAGAGATCCTCGCCCACCGCATGGTCTGGTCCCTCGGTTTCGTACTGATCGCCCTCGTGGTGATGCGCCGCTGGTCGTGGGCCCTCCCGCTACTGCGCCAGCCGCGCAAGCTGGGCCTGATCACCGTCGCGGCGGCCGTCATCACCGTCAACTGGGGCGTCTACATCTGGGCCGTGAACAGCGGCCATGTGGTGGAGGCGTCCCTCGGCTACTTCATCAATCCCCTCGTCACCATCGCGATCGGCGTCCTGCTCCTGAAGGAACGGCTGCGGCCCGCGCAGTGGGCGGCGGTCGGCACCGGCTTCGCCGCGGTGCTCGTCCTGACCGTCGGCTACGGCCAGCCGCCGTGGATCTCCCTCTGCCTCGCCTTCTCCTTCGCCACGTACGGCCTGGTGAAGAAGAAGCTCAACCTCGGCGGCCTGGAGTCGCTGGCCGCGGAGACCGCCGTCCAGTTCCTGCCCGCGCTCGGCTATCTGGTGTGGCTGTCCGCCAAGGGCGACGCGACCTTCGGCGGTGAGGGCGCCGGACACGCGGTGCTGCTGGCCGCGACCGGTGTGGTGACCGCCCTGCCGCTCGTCTGCTTCGGCGCGGCGGCGATCCGGGTGCCGCTGTCCACGCTGGGCCTGCTGCAGTATCTGGCGCCCGTGCTGCAGTTCCTGCTCGGCATCCTGTACTTCCACGAGGCGATGCCCCCCGAGCGGTGGGCCGGGTTCGCCCTGGTGTGGGCCGCGCTGTCGCTGCTGACCTGGGACGCGCTGCGGACGGCCGGCCGGTCGCGGACGGCCCTGCGGAACGCGGCGATCGCCGCGGCGTCCGCGACCGCGGAGGCGGCGGCGGCCGAAGCGGCGCTGCCCGAGGCGGCCGAGCGGGAACAGGAGCAGGCGAGCCGCCCTCAGTAGCTCGGCGGCCTAGCTCGACGGCCTCAGTAGTCGGTGTCCTTGCCGAGGAACAGTTCGGCGAATCCGGCCGCGGCGGCGGGCGAGCCCAGGGTCCGCCGCATCCTCGCCCGCGCGATCCCCGCACGGAACGGATCGCCGGACGAGACACCGTGGTACACCTCGGACAGCCACTGCGAGAACTCCTGGTACTGCCACACCCGCCGCAGACACCTCTGCGAGTAGCCGCGCAGCCCGCTGTCGTCCCCCTTGCCGTAGTGCGCGACGAGCGCGTCGCCGAGCAGCAGGGAGTCGTGGATCGCGAGGTTCATGCCCTTCGCGCCGATCGGCGCGAGCAGATGGGCCGAGTCCCCCACCAGATACAGGCGCCCGTACGCCATCGGCTCCACCACGTAGTTGTGCATGGGCAGGACCCGCTTCTCGATCAGCTCGCCCTCGACGAGCGGCCGGGCCCCGTCCGCCGCGAGCCGTTCGTGCAGCTCGGACCAGACGCGGTCGTGCGACCAGTTCTCCGGGTCGTCGCCCGGCGGGCACTCCAGGTAGTAACGGGTGACCTGCGGACTGCGGGCCATGTGCCCGGCGAACCCGCGCGGATGGATCCCGAAGACCACGCAGTCGGAGGACGGGGGCGCCTCGGCCAGGAGGGCCAGCCAGCCGATGCCGAGGTCGTGCCGGGCGACCGTGACGTGCTCCGCCGGCATGTGGTCGCGGGTCACCCCGCGCGCGCCGTCGCACCCGGCGACGAAGTCGCAGTCGAGCCGCACGCGTTCGCCCGTCTCCGGATCGGTGTACGCCACGGAGGGCCGGTCGGTGTCCGTCCCGGCCGGCTCGACGTCACGGACGCCGAAGCGGATGTCGCCGCCGCGGACGTCCGCGTACTCCCGCACCAGGTCCGTCACCAGGAGCGGCTGCGGATAGACGTAGTGCCGCTGCCCCGACACACCCGTGTACGGGAACCGGTGGCTCTCCCCCGCGAACCGGAACTCGCACTCGGTGTGCACGACCGTGTTCCGCAGCAGCCGGTCCGCGAGGCCCCGCCCGTCCAGCGCGCGGACCGCCCACTCCTCCAGGAACCCCGCGCGCGGACGCTGTTCGATGAACGGCCGGCTCTCGTTCTCCAGCACCACGCAGTCCACGGAGGCGGCCCGCAGGATGTTGGCCAGCGTGAGCCCGGCGGGGCCGGCACCCACGACGACGACGCGGGTGCGCTGGGCTGAGGCGTCTGCGGTCATACGAACAGTATGGCGAGTTGGAGGGGGGCGTCTGAGGGGTTTTCCTCGCCCCCGCCGCCCCTACCCGTCCCGTACCTGCCTCAGGGGCTCCGCCCCCGAACCCCCGCTCCTCAAACGCCGGAGAGGCTGAAACACTCAGGGTCGCCCCCTTAGGGGCGCGGGGAACTGCGCAATCGTTGAGGCCCGCCCCCCATCACGCCCAATGGGCCCCGCCTCGCACAGGTTCCGCCTATAAATGGTCACCATGACCGAACCCATGCACTGGAAACTCGTCGTCGACACCACCGACCCGCACGCCCAGGCCGATTTCTGGGGCGCGGCCCTCAACTACGTCGTCGAGGACCACAGTTCGCTGATCGAGCGGCTGCTGAGCGTCGGCGCCGCACCCCCCGAGCTGGTCGTCGAGTCGCACGGCCGCCGCGCCTGGCGGGACGCGACCGGCGTACGGCACCCGCAGGACCCGTACCAGGAGGAGAGCGGCGTGGGGCTCGGGCGGCGGCTGCTGTTCCAGCGCGTACCGGAGCCCAAGACCGTGAAGAACCGGCTGCACATCGATCTGCACGCCGAGGACGGGCAGCGGGACGCGGAGGTCGCGCGGCTGACCGGGCTCGGCGCGACGGTCGTCCGCGAGGTGAGGGAACCCTCGGGCGAGTGGGTCGTGATGGCCGACCCGGAGGGCAACGAGTTCTGCCTCCACTGAGCCGCATCCGCTATGCGAACGCCGCTGACCGGATTGTGCTCTTGACGGAACGTCAACCTCAGCTTCACCATCAGGCACCAATTTCCGCAAGGAATCCAAGGAATCCAAAGGAATTCGGAGCCCCCCACATGAAGCTCTCTGTTCCCGGACGCGCCACGGGTGCCGCCGCACTGGCGATCGCCGCGTTGCTCACGACGAGCGCGATAGCCGACGCCGCGCCCGCGCGCGTGGCCGCCGCACCGGACATACCCGTGGCCAACGTCAAGGCCCATCTCACCCAGCTGCAGTCCATAGCCACCGCCAACGGCGGCAACCGCGCCCACGGCCGCACCGGCTACAAGGCGTCTCTCGACTACGTGAAGGCCAAGCTGGACGCGGCCGGTTTCACCACCGCCATCCAGCAGTTCACCTCCTCCGGCAGCACCGGCTACAACCTGATCGCCGACTGGCCCGGCGGCGACACCAACCAGGTCGTCATGTCGGGCTCCCACCTCGACAGCGTCTCCGCGGGGCCCGGCATCAACGACAACGGCTCCGGTTCGGCGGCCGTCCTGGAGGCCGCGCTCGCCGTGTCCCGGGCGCAGTACCAGCCCACCAAGCATCTGCGGTTCGCCTGGTGGGGCGCGGAGGAGCTGGGCATGGTCGGCTCGCGCTACTACGTCAACAGCCTCACCACCGCCAACCGCGCGAAGATCAGCGGCTATCTGAACTTCGACATGATCGCGTCGCCGAACCCCGGCTACTTCGTCTACGACGACGACCCGGCCATCGAGAAGACCTTCAAGGACTACTTCACCGGCCTCGGTGTCGCGACCGAGATCGAGACCGAGGGCGACGGCCGCTCGGACCACGCCTACTTCAAGAGCGCGGGCATCCCCGTCGGCGGCCTCTTCACCGGCGCCAGCACCCGCAAGACCGCGGCCCAGGTGACCAAGTGGGGCGGCACGGCGGGCGTGGCGTTCGACCGCTGCTACCACTCCTCGTGCGACACGACGACGAACATCAACGACACCGCCCTGAACCGCAACAGCGACGCCCTCGCGTACGCGGTGTGGGAGCTGTCGGAGTAACCCGGCCCGGCCCGTCACAGGGGTAGGACCTGTCGACGACTGCATGCGTGTGCATATACTGCATACGCGTGTAGTCGTCGTACGCCCTACATGACGGAGCCCTCATGACCCGCCACTTCCTCTTCCTCCTGGGCAGCAGCCGCGGCAACGGCAATACGGAACTGCTGGCACGCAGGGCCGCCGAGCAGCTGCCCGCCGATGCCACCCGGCGCTGGATCGACCTGGCCGAGCACCCCCTGCCCGACTTCGAGGACCTGCGCCACGACAGCGACCACGTCCGGCCGTCCGGTGATCACCGGGCGACGCTTCTCGACGCGACGCTCGCGGCGACGGACCTCGTCATCGCCTCACCGCTGTACTGGTACTCCGTGTCCGCGTCCACCAAGCGCTATCTCGACCACTGGTCGGGCTGGCTGCGCACCCCCGGCATCGACTTCAAGAAGACGATGGCCGGACGCACCCTGTGGGGCGTCACCGCGCTCGCGCACGAGGAGGAAGAGGTCGCCGATCCCCTCATCGGCACCCTCAATCACTCGGCCGCCTACCTGGGCATGCGCTTCGGCGGGGTCCTCCTCGGCAACGGCAGCAAGCCCGGGGACGTACTGAACGACTCCGGAGCCCTGGCCGCCGCCAAGACGTTCTTCGCCCAGGAACCCCCGCTCGCCCGCTTCCCCTACGAGAGCTGAGAGCCGGGGGCTGAGAGCCGAGGGCCGGGGCAGGGGGCCGGCCTCAAGGGCGGGCGCCGCTCTACGCGGTGATGTCCTTCGCCGTGAACCGCGCCCAGGCCGCCGCGCCGAACACCGCCGCGTACAGCGCCTGGAGTTCCAGGTTGCGGATCAGGTCGTCCCAGTAGACGGGGTCGCGCATGAGGTCGGCGAAGGACAGCCAGTAGTGCGAGAAGATGTACGGCTGGATCGCGTGCAGTTGGGGGATCTGGTCGAGGATCTGCACGGTGATCAGCAGCCCGACGGTCGTCGCCATCGCCGCGATCCCGCTGTTCGTGAGGGTCGAGACGAACAGGCCCAGCGCCGCGACCCCGATCAGTGACGCGGCCACGATCAGCGCGATCAGCAGGGCCCGGCCCAGCCCCTCGCCGAAACTGATGCGGGTGCCGGAGATCGTCGTCAGCTCGCCCAGCGGGAACAGGAGCGCGCCGACGACGAGCGCCGAGGTCGCCACGACGAGGGTGGCGATGACGCAGAAGGCCAGCGTGGTCGCGTACTTGGTGATCAGCAGGCGCGTCCGCCCCGCCGGCGCCACCAGCAGATAGCGCAGCGTCCCGGCGTTGGCCTCGCCCGCGATCGCGTCGCCCGCGATGACGCCGACCGCCATCGGCAGGAAGAACGGCAGCGTGGCGGCCAGCGCGGTGAACACCAGGAACAGTCCGTTGTTGGTGATCTGCGCGATGAACGCGGGCCCCTCTCCCCCGCCGCCTCCGGCGGACGACCCGTCGCTCGTCTCGATCCTGACCGCGATGCCGACCAGCACCGGCACCGCGGCGAGCACCCCGAGCAGGGCGATCGTCCGCCAGCGGCGGAGCGTGGTGCTCAGCTCGTTGCGCAGCAGGCCGAGGGTCCACAGCGGGCTCGGCGCCCGTCCCGGGGCGGCTCTCCGCGTGCTCTTCTCCGCCGACGGCTCGGCGGTCTCAGCCCGCGACATCGAAGCCCTCCCCCGTGAGCGCCACGAACGCGTCCTCCAGCGAGGCCCGTTCGATCCCGAAGCCGCGGACGCGGACGCCCGCCGTGACCAGTGCCGCGTTCACCTCGGCGAGGTCGCGGTCCGGTGGATCGGCGCTCACCCGGTCCTCGGCGACCACGACATCGCTCAGGCCCTGTTCCTTCAGCACCCGGGCCGCGTCGCCCGGATCGGGTGTGGTCACGACGAGCCGGCTGCGCGCGCCCGCCGCCAGCTCGGCCACCGGGCCCTGGGTGATCAGCCGGCCCTGCGCCATCACCGCGGCATGCGTGCAGACCTGCTCGATCTCGTCGAGCAGGTGCGAGGAGAGGAACACGGTCGTGCCGTCCGAGGCCAGCTCACGGACCAGGGCGCGGATCTCCCGCATCCCCTGCGGATCGAGTCCGTTGGTCGGTTCGTCCAGCACGAGCAGCTTCCGGGGCTGCAGCAGCGCGGCCGCGAGCCCGAGCCGCTGCTTCATGCCCAGCGAGTAGGCCTTCGCCTTCTTGCCCGCGGCCGCGGTCAGTCCGACCCGGTCGAGCGCGCTCGCCACGCGTGTGCGCCGGGTGCGCGGGTCGGCGGCCGGGTCGGCGGAGTCGTACCGCAGGAGGTTGTCGCGGCCGGAGAGGAAGCCGTAGAGCGCGGGGCCCTCGATGAGCGCGCCCACGTGCGGCAGGACGGTCCCCGTGGCGCGCGGCATGGGCCGGCCCAGGACGCGGGCCGTGCCGGAGGTCGGTTCGATCAGGCCCATCAGCATTCTGATGGTGGTGGTCTTCCCCGAGCCGTTCGGTCCGAGGAAGCCGAAGACGCTGCCCGCCGGGACGGCCAGGTCGAGGCCGTCGACGGCGAGCTGTCCACCGCGGTAGCGCTTGGTCAGCGCACGGGTGGCGATCACGGTGTCACCCGTGTCGCGTGGGTCCACCGTGCCGCCGTCGCCCGTCGTGTCCCCGTCCGCGGTGGACAGTTCCGCCATCGACTCCCTCACTTCGCCTCGCCCTCGGGGAACCCCGCTGTCGGGGGGCCGACAGGTACGGGGCCTACTTCGCCGCGTCGGCCGCCTTCACCAGCGCGTCCTTGGTGACCGCACCGGCGTAGACCTTGCCGTCGTCCGTGATCAGCGCGTTGACCAGGCGGGTCGAGAAGACCGTGCCGGAGCCGAACTCGCCGCTCACCTTGTCGCCCAGCGAGTCCAGGAAACGGCCCGCGTCGCCCCCGCCGGCGTTCTCCGACGGCAGGCCCTCGCCGCCGGTGTCGAACCGGGCGATGGAGCTCCAGCCCTCGCCGATGACGTTCAGGCCCTGGAACTCCTTGCCCAGGTCCTCGCCGCCGCTCCCGGGACGCGCCTTGTCACCCTTGCCGCCCTTGTCCACGCCGCCCTTGCCCGCCGGGCCGTGGGACGCCGACTCGTCGCCCTCGGTGACCTTCGCGCCCTTCGGCGGGGTGAAGTCGAAGGTGGACGCGGCCGGCCTGGAGAAGTCGACCTTGGTGAAGCCCGCGTCGATGACGGCCGCGCCGCCGCTCGCCGGGGTGAGCGTGAACTTCAGCGGCAGACCGGTCTTCGCGTCCACGGCGATGGAGATCGCGCCGACCGTCGAACCGGACTGCTTCGGCTCGATCAGCAGCTTGTAGGCGTCCCGCCCGGCGATCCGCGCCGTACCGTCGACGGTCACGGACGTCGTGTCGTCCGACGCCTTCAGTGCCTCCTCGGCCAGCTCCTTGGGCGTGGCCGGCACATCCTCGGACCTGCCCTTCGGCCCCTTCTCCGCGGAGCCGGGGGAAGCGGCGTCCTTCACGTGGTAGGCCTCGTTCGACTTGCTGTCGTACGCCCACACCTCGTCGCCGTTGTGGATCACGCTGTACTCGGCGGCCTTGTCGAGGAGCGACACCTTCTGCTTGTGCTCGCCGTCGGACGCGACCCGCAGGGTGTGCGTACCGGACGCCAGTTCCATCAGCTTGGACGACGGGTCCGCGGACGAGCCCGAGCCGTCGCGCCCGCCACCCGTGGCAGCACCGCCGAGGCTGCTCTCCAGGCCGCCGAGGTCCGGCAGACCGAGGTCCGTGCTGATCTTCACCGTGCCGGACAGCTGCTGTACGTCCGAGGCGGCGATCTTCTCGATGAGCTGCTGGGCGCTGACCTTCGGCAGGTCGGGGTCGCCGGAGCCCGCGAACGCCGGGACCAGCCCGATGGTCGCCGCGGCCACCCCCACCACCGCGACGGGGACGACGTACCGGGCGGCTTTCTGCCGGCCGCCGCGCCTGTCGTCCGCCTCGTCGTCGGTCGTGCTGTCGTCGGATCCGTACGGTGCCATGTGTGCCCTACCTCCGTTGTCGGCGGCGGCTAACCGTCCACGCACTCGTCCACCCTGGCCGCCATTGTCACCCGAACTGCTGTGAAGTGGTGTGTCCCATCTGACCAAATCGGTCGGCCGAAAGCGTCAGACCTCGGAGCCAACTCCTTGTACACCTGGGGTATGACATGGGTGGACGACGCCCCTCCCGACCCGTAGGGGTCGAACGGGAAGGACGCCGTCCGTGTAACACGCCGAAGCGCGGTGAAACCCTTCGCCTACCGGTTGTTCACGAAGACGTAGTCCGCCCCGTACGGCACTCCCACGACCGTCCCCACCTTGCAGGAGCCGGCCGGAGCCACCCCGCCCACGGTGTTCAGGCGCAGGATCTCCGCGGTGCCCGCGAGCAGGCCCCGGTGCCTGCCGGACTGCGTGGCCCTGAGGTCCAGTTCGGGGATGTTCCTGTCGCCGTTCGGGGTCTTGGAGATCAGCGCGCCGGTCACCGCGCTGCGGTCGGCGGCGATCCACTGCGGAGTACCCGAGTTGGGCTTCACGAACGAGTGGGCGATGGGCCCGCCCAGCACGGCGCTCACATCACGCTGCGCGAAGGCCTTGGTGCCGTCGGCCGACTTCTTGCACTCGTAGATCTGCCTGCCCTTGACGACGGAGGCCTGGAAGTTGTTCAGCGCGTGCCGGAAGTCGAAGTCCGTGGTGACCTTGTGGAGCTGGCCGCGGACGGCGCCGCCCGGGAACTCGGTGGTGTGCAGATTGGCGTAGAAGCTGCCCGGGTCGGCCTTCAGCTTCCCGAGCAGGGCCGCGTCCCCGACCTCGACCGTGCCGGTGACCGTGCGCCCCCGGGCGTCGTCCAGCAGCTTGGTGAAGTCGACCTTGACGCCGCCGTTGACGCCCTTGGCGCCCTGGTGGATGTGGAGCATGACCGGCTTGCCGGTGCCCCGCCACTTGACGGCGACGGACACCTTGTCGCCCTTGACCTTGACGAATTCGAGCGCCGCGCCGTCCTTGTCGCCGACCGCGGGGCCGCCCTGGACCGGTACCTCGTTCGCGCCGTTCAGACCGGCGGCGAGGATGGTGCCGCCCTTGCCGCCGGCGAGAGAGCCGCTCCGCACCCCGATGGACCCTTCACCGTGCCCCGCGTGCCCCGCGTGGTCCACGCCCGTGCCCGAATCCGCGCCCCGGCCGGAGTTGTCGCTGTCGGCCACCGCAGGGAGCACGGCGGCGGCGACACCGGCCGCGGCGGCCACCGCGACACCGGTCATGACGAGCTTCCTGCGGCGCTGTGCGAACGTGACGATCGTCCCCATGATTCTTTTCTCCCCGTGATCCCGCCGACGCCCCCTGCGTCGGCCTCTGCACCGGATTACGGAACGAATCTCAGACTGGACTTAATCCAGATGTGTGACCCGAGTCACGCGCCCGGGTCGTACGCGCTGGAATCCCGCCGGACGATCACGCGGCGGCGAAAAGACGCGCAGGTCAGCCCGCGCGGTGCACCACCGCGTCGCACAGCTCCACCAGAGCCGCCTTCGCGTCGCACTCGGGGAGCGGCGCCAGCGTGGCGCGGGCGTCCTCCGCGTACCGCACGGTGTCGCGGCGGGCCTGGTCGAGGGCGGGGTGGACGCGCAGCCTGGCCAGCGCCTCCGCGTGCCGTGCGTCGTCCGTCAGGTCGGAGGCGAGCAGTTCGGCGAGGGCGATGTCCTCGGCGAGTCCCAGCCGCTCGACGCGCTCGCGCAGCCGCAGGACGGGCATGGTCGGGATGCCCTCGCGCAGATCGGTGCCCGGGGTCTTGCCGGACTCGCGCGAGTCGCTCGCGATGTCCAGCACGTCGTCGGCGAGCTGGAAGGCGACACCGAGCCGCTCCCCGTACTGCGTCAGCACGTCGACGACCGTCTCGTCGGCGCCCGACATCATCGCGCCGAACCGGCCGGCCACCGCGATCAGGGAGCCGGTCTTGCCGCCGAGCACGTCCATGTAGTGGTCGACCGGGTCGCGTCCGTCGCGCGGTCCCGCCGTCTCCAGGATCTGGCCGGTGACCAGCCGCTCGAACGCCTCCGCCTGGACCCGTACGGCCTCGGGGCCCAGGTCGGCCAGGATGTGCGAGGCGCGCGCGAAGAGGAAGTCGCCGGTGAGGACCGCGACCGAGTTGTCCCAGCGGCTGTTGGCGCTGGGCACCCCGCGGCGCACGTCCGCCTCGTCCATCACGTCGTCGTGGTACAGCGTGGCGAGGTGGGTCAGCTCGACGACGACCGCCGAGGGCACGATCCCCGGCGCGTACGGATCACCGAACTGGGCGGCGAGCATCACGAGCAGCGGCCGGAACCGCTTGCCGCCCGCGCGCACGAGGTGCTGCGCGGCCTCCGTGATGAACGGGACCTCGCTCTTGGTCGCTTCGAGCAGTCCCTCCTCGACAGCCGCCAATCCGGCCTGGACATCGGCTTCGAGAGCCTGGTCCCGCACGCTCAGCCCGAACGGCCCGACGACGGTCACGAGGGTCTCCTGTCTGCTGACGCTCTCAACGGCGGTCTCTGGATGCTCTGGGTGTGCTCTGTGCTGTGGGTGTTTGTCGATGTGTCGCTGCCGGCTCTCAAGTCAGCGTATCCGGTCGTCTTTCGATCACGATGAGCGCCCGCCCGTCACCTGCCACCACCCTGCCGGACACCCTCCGGCTGATCCCTTTTGCCCCTTCGGTCAGGCCGGGCGGTATCGGACCGCGGAAGGTATGTTCGTGATCTGTCGATATGACTGACAACTGACGGATACCTCCTGAAAGAGGATGGCTTTTCCTGAAGTGGTGCGGGAAGTGGTGGATCTTGTCCCACAGTGCGATCGAAACCGGTTCCGCACCCGACCCGGAGCCCGGGGACGGGCCCCCGGACGCCGCCGACGACCATGCCTTCTTCGGCCAGCCCAGAGGCCTGCTCACCCTCTCCGGCCTTGAGGTCTGGGAGCGCTTCTCGTTCCTGGGGATGCAGGCGATCCTCGTCCTGTACTTCGCGGACACGGTCGCCCACGGAGGCATGGGCATGTCCGCCGGAACGGCCGCCTCCGTGTCGGCCGCGTACGGGACGCTCGTCTATCTGGTCTCGGTGGCCGGCGGCTGGCTCGCCGACCGGGTCCTCGGCTCGTACCGGGCGGTCCTGTGGGGCGGAATCCTGATCGCCTGCGGCCACTACGCGATGGCGGTGCCCACCGCGGCGGCCACCTGGGCCGGTCTGGGCCTGATCAGCGCGGGCACGGGCCTGCTGAAGCCCAACGTCGCCACCATGGTCGGCAAGCTCTACCGCACCGACGACGACCGCCGTGACGCCGGTTTCGCGCTCTACTACATGGCCATCAACACGGGCGCCTTCGCGGGCCCGCTGATCACCGGCTGGCTGGGCGACCACCGCGGCTGGCACTGGGGCTTCTCCGCCGCAGCCGTCGGCATGACCCTCGGCCTGATCCAGTACGTCGCGGGCCGCCGTCACCTGGCCGGACGCAGCCAGGCGGCCGAGTTCGCGCTGCCGCCCCGCGCCATGCGCCGCGCGGTCCGGCTGATCGTCCTGGGGCTGCTGGCCGCGGCGGCCCTCGCGGTCGTGCTGGCCCTCTCCGGAGTGCTCACCATGGACCGCTTCGTGGACCTGCTGACGCTGATCTCGGTGATCGCGCCGGTGGTGTACTTCGCGGTGATGTTCAGGAGCCCGCGGGTGACCCCCGAGGAACGCGGCCGGCTGCGCCCGTACATCGTCCTCTTCCTGGCCTCCACGGTCTTCAACTTCATCCTCTTCCAGGCGTACTCGACGATGATCCTGCTGGCCGCGTCGAACGCCGAGACGACGATCCTCGGCTTCGACTTCCCCGCCGGCTGGTACGCGTCCGCCCTGGGCGCCTTCGAGGTCGCGCTGGCCCCCGTGGTGGCCGCGCTCTGGGTACGGATGGGGCACCGCCAGCCGCACGCCTCCAACAAGATCGCGTTCGGTGTGGTGCTGGGAGGACTGTCGTTCCTGCTGATGGTGCTGCCGACCTCCGGCCACGACGGCGACGACTACCTGATGTCCGTCTGGTGGATCGTCGGCTCGTACTTCCTGCTGGGGCTCGGCGACATCCTTCTGGAGACCTCCGGCATGTCGGCCACCACGAAGCTCGCTCCGAAGGCCTTCGCCAGCCAGACCATGTCCCTCTGGTTCCTCTCGCTGGCCCTCGCCAACGGCATCCAGGCCCAGACGGTGAAGCTCTACGACGACGTCTCCAAGCCCGCGTACTTCGGGGTCAACGGCGCGATCGCCGTGGCCGCCGGTCTGCTCGTGATCGCCGCGGCGCCCTGGCTGCGCCGCACGATGCACCCCGTCCACTGAGGTGACACCCATGCGCATCCGTACGTCCTTCCCCTGCGAGACGTTTCACGAGGACATCCGCGTTCCCCTCACGGACGGAACCAAGCTCTACGCGCGCGTGTGGCGTCCGCTCACCGGCGAACCCGTACCGGCCCTGCTCGAATACCTCCCGTACCGGCTGACCGACTGGACCGCCCCGCGCGACTGGCAGCGCCACCCCTGGTACGCGGGCCACGGCTACGCCTCCGTGCGCGTGGACGTCCGCGGGCACGGCAACTCCGAGGGCCTGCCGGGCGACGAGTACTCCGCGACGGAACTGGCCGACGGGGTCGAGGTCGTCGACTGGCTCGCCGCCCAGCCCTGGTGCTCCGGCAGGGTCGGCATGTTCGGCATCTCCTGGGGCGGCTTCAACTCTCTCCAGATCGCGGCCCTCGCGCCCGAACCGCTCAAGGCCGTCGTCACGGTCTGCTCGTCGGACGACCGCTACGACAACGACGTGCACTACATGGGTGGTTCCGTACTCGCCGTCGACATGCACGCGTGGGCGGCGACCATGCTCGCGTTCGTGTCACGCCCGCCCGACCCCGCGTACGCGGGCGCGTCCTGGCGCGACCTGTGGGTGGAACGACTGGCCTCGGTCGATCCGTTCCTGCACACCTGGCTCGCCCACCAGACGAGGGACGAGCAGTGGAGCCGCGGCAGCGTCTGCGAGGACTACTCGGCGATCCGGGCGGCCGTGCTCGCGGTCGGCGGCTGGCACGACCCGTACCGGGACACCGTGCTGCGCCTCGTGGAACACCTCCCGCCGGACCGCGTACGGGGCCTGATCGGGCCCTGGTCGCACCAGTACCCCGACCGGGGGCTGCCGCCCGGCCCCGCCATCGGCTTCCTCCAGGAGACGCTGCGCTGGTGGGACCACTGGCTGAAGGACACCGACACCGACGCCGACGCCGGGACGGGCACCGGCAGCAGCAGCAGCGGCTCCGGCACCGGCTCCGGGGTGATGTCCGAGCCGCTGCTGCGCTCGTACGTCAGCGACTCGCACCCGCCCGCGACGGTGTACCCGGTGCTGCCCGGCCGCTGGGTCGGCGACCCCGCCTGGCCCTCCCCGCTGGTCGCCCACGTCCCGTACGCGCTCCAGGGCGCCCCCGTGGTGGTGCGCTCCCCGCAGCACACCGGGTTGGACGCCGGCCGCTTCTTCCCCTTCGGCAACGACGCGGACCTGCCGCCGGACCAGCGGGAGGAGGACGCGCGGTCGGTGTGCTTCGAGTTCGAAGTGCCCGAGGAGATCTGGGTACTGGGCCGCCCGCGCGTGCGCCTGAGGCTCACCTCTCCGGCGACGCGCGGCCACGTAGTGGCCCGTCTGTGCGACGTGGCTCCTGACGGCTCCTCGACCCTGGTCACCCGAGGCGTCCTGAACCTGACAGCCCGTCATGGCCGTGACCAGGTGGTTCCTTGGGAACCGGGCGCTACGGAGGATGTGCTCTTCG
The DNA here is from genome assembly GCF_042677425.1 of Streptomyces sp. NPDC127119. Lineage (NCBI taxonomy): Bacteria > Bacillati > Actinomycetota > Actinomycetes > Kitasatosporales > Streptomycetaceae > Streptomyces > Streptomyces sp. NPDC127119. The sequence goes on from NZ_JBHXTO010000137.1 coordinate 15,662, forward strand.
AACTGAACGGCATCGGCCACGCCTTCCCGCCGGGCCGTCGCATCCGGCTCGCGGTCTCCTCCGCGTACTGGCCGTGGATCTGGCCCCAGCCGGGCTCGGAGGCGGGCTTCACCCTCACTCCGTCGGGCAGCGTGCTGGAACTGCCGGTCCGCGCCCAGGAGTCGGACCCCTCCATCGTCTTCGAGGAACCGGAGCAGTCGGCTCCGCTCGGCGTGAACTTCCCCGCCACCCTGGACGAACCGCGCCCCGAACGCCTCGCGGTCCGCGATGTCGCCAAAGGTGAATGGCGCCTGGAAGTGGATCCGCGGTACGGCGGCACCCGCGTCTATCCGGACGGACTCGAATTCACCGAGGACGCGCTGGAGACGTACACGATCAATGAGTCGGACCCGTTGTCCGCGCGCACCAGGTCCGACTGGTCCGTCCGGCTGCACCGGCCGGAAATGCCGTGGGACGCGAGTGTCGAGACGCACTCCGAAATCACCTGCGACGAGACGGACTTCATCACCTCGAACGAAGTGATCTGCAAGGACGGCGACGAAGTGGTGTTCCACCGCACCTGGGAGAAAAGGATTCCGCGTACGGCGGGATGAGCCGGGACGGGTCCACGCATCCCTGGAACCTCCCACGGCGCCCGGTTTCCGGCGTCCGCAGAATATCGCGTATCCCCTTTTTTATGGACATTGGCCTCCCATGCCAGTGAATTGAGTCACGCCCGCGCGCGGTGATCGTTTCGCCGGTTCCGTCGATTTCCCTTTGCGGAAAGCAAGTTGAACTTCGCCTTCCGTTTTGATCAAGAGATATTCGCCCGACATGGCAGTTCAAAGCCGTCGCTGCGCGAATTCGGGGCTTGTTCACGGCATGTGCTCTCGCATACGTTCACGTCACTCCGGACGGATCGCCTAATCCTGCCGCCGCCCGGAAATCCCAGTCACCCATTCACTCGCGTACGGCAGGAGCGGGGGACCCAGGTAAGCCGCCGGTCCGTATCGCGGAACGGCTAGGGGTCAAGTCGCGCACCCCACGCGGCCGGGCATCTCCCGCCCGAACCCGACAGCTCACCTCGCAGGCGCCGGAGAGGACATTCGCCATGCCCGCACGAGGCAAGCACCGCCGCCCCAGAAACAGCACCCTCACCCGTGGCATCGTCGCCGCCGGGACGGGCGGAGCCGCGCTCGCGCTCCCCCTCGTGGGGGCCACCGGCGCCCAGGCCGCCACCCCGAACGCGGTCCCGCAGGTCTCGCTGGTCACCTACAAGGTGGTCCAGGGCGACACCCTGTCGAAGATCGCCAAGGCGCACACCACGGGCGACTGGAAGAAGCTCTACAAGGCCAACCGCGCGGTCATCGGCGACGACCCGTCGGCCATCCGGCCCGGCCTCAAGCTGACCGTGGGCACGAAGAACGGCGGGTCTTCGGCGAAGACCGCCACGGCGTCCAAGGCCTCCACGGCGTCCGCCGTCACCCCGGCCTCCGCGAAGACCTACACGGACGACCTCGACGGCTGGATCAGGCAGTCGCTGGACGTCATGGCCCAGCAGGGCATCCCGGGCACCTACGACGGCATCCACCGCAACATCATCCGCGAGTCGTCGGGCAACCCCCAGGCCATGAACAACTGGGACTCCAACGCGGTAGCCGGTACGCCCTCGAAGGGGCTCCTGCAGGTCATCGACCCGACCTTCTCGGCGTACCACGTGACCGGTACGTCGCTGGACCCGTTCGACCCGGTCGCCAACATCACGGCGGCGTGCAACTACGCCGCCGCGCGCTACGGCTCGATCGACAACGTCTTCGGCGCCTACTGACCGACGCCCGAGCGGGCTCCCGGACCGGCCTGCCGGCCGACACGGGGGCCCGTCCGGTCGGACCGGCCGGTCCCGTCCGCGCGGTCGGTCCGGCCGGTGGAGAACATGCGCTCCAGGACCACCGCGATGCCGTCGTCCTCGTTCGAGAGGGTGATCTCGTCGGCGACGGACCTGAGTTCGGGATGCGCGTTGGCCATCGCCACCCCGCGCGCCGCCCAGTCGAACATCGGGATGTCGTTCGGCATGTCCCCGAAGGCGATGGTCTGCGCCGACGTCAGGCCCAAACGGCCGGCGGCGAGCGCGAGGCCCGTGGCCTTCGTGATGCCGCATGGCTGGAGTTCGACGGTACCGGGCCCGGACATCGTCACGGTGGCGAGGGAACCGACCGCTCCACGGGCGGCGGACGCCAACTCGTCGTCGGACAGCAGGGGGTGGCGCAGCAGCACCTTGCTGATGGGCCGGGTCCAGAGGTCGTCGCGCCGCAGCACCCGTACCGCGGGCAGCGTCGGGTGGGGCATCTCGTAGCCCGGCTCGATGAGCGTGAGTCCGTCGACGCCGTCCTGGTCGACGGCCGCGTACACCTCGCCGACCTCCGCCTCGATCTTGCCGAGAGCCACCTCCGCCAGCTCACGTTCGAGCGTGACGGACCACAGCATGCGGTCCGCGCCGGCGTCGTACAACTGTGCGCCCTGTCCGCACACCGCGAGCCCCTGGCTGCCGAGTTCGTCCAGCAGCGGCCGTACGCGCGGGGCGGGGCGCCCCGTCACCACGAGGTGCCGGGCGCCTGCCCCGACCGCCATCGCCAGCGCCGCGCGCGACCGGTCCGAGAGGGTGTCGTCGCCGCGCAGCAGCGTCCCGTCCAGGTCAGTGGCGATGAGTGAATATGCAATCGGTGGGGCCATGATCAGAGAATACGGATCGAATCCCCCAGCGACTCGACGGGAACCGGACGTCGTCCGGCACCTCGACCACCTCACGCGTCGTCGCGGGCCCCAGCAGACCCCTGGAGTTCAGGCCGATCCCATGACATATCGGCCACTCCGCCGACCCGATTCACGCCCCTTTCCCGACCGCCCGCGTGCGCCCGCGCGCTCCCACCGCGTGCGTTCGCGCCCCGGGTTCAGCGGTGCCGCGCCGCCAGGTGCCGGACCAGCCGCGGCGAGGCGAACTCCGTCCCGCACACGAACCGCATCACCGGCCCGTACGAGGCCGCGGCCGGCAGTCCGGTGAAGTACAGACCGGGCACGGAGGAGCTGAATCCGGCGCCCAGCCTCGGTGTTCCGCGGCTGACGGCCAGCCGTGTCCGCAGCTCATGGCCGAGGAAGTCCATCGCGGCGAGGTCGACGTGGTAGCCGGTGGCGGCGACGATGTGGTCCGCGGACAGTTCCTCGACGCGACCGCCGAGGGTCCGGACGGTGAGGGCGGGCCGCCCGGCCGTCTCCCCGGAGGCACGGAGGATCCGCGCCACCTCGCTCACCCGCACTTTTCCCTCGAACCGGTCGCGCAGCCACCAGGCGCCGAGGGGCCCGAGGACGCTGCGGACGAGGAAGTGCCGGATTCCCGGCGGCAGATGACGGTACGGGTGCGGGTAGTAGGTGAGGGCCCACAGCGACCAGGCCCGGCCGAAGGGCGACTCCGGGCGCAGCAACGGCTGCTGCCACGGGGGCGCGCCGAAGTCGACAGACCCTTTTCCGCGCGCCACCACGCGCACCTGTGCGCCCGTCTCGGCGGCGAGCGCCGCCGTCTCCAGGGCGGACTGGCCCGCGCCGACGACGATCAGTTCCCGGCCGGCGAACCGGGACAGGTCGTGCAGTTGCGAGCTGTGCGAGACGGGGCCGGTGGGCGTCGGTCCGTCGGGTGCGGCCACGGCGAGTTCGCGGGGCAGGTGCGCGAGGCCGGACAGACCGGTCGCGACGACGACCGCCCGCGCGGTGAACACCTCCCCCGAGTCCAGCTTGAGTTCGAAGCCCCGCAGGTCGCCACGCCGGTCGACCGAGACGACGCGCACCTGCTCCAGTTCCGGCACGAGCCGCTGCCGGAACCACTCCCCGTACGCGACGAACGTCTCGACCGGGATGATGTCCTCGTCCGTGACCAGGCGGGGAACGCCCGCCGCGTCGCAGTAGTCGACGAGGTCGTGTCCCGGTTGCGGGGCGTCGATGTTCGAGGCGGCCGGGGTCGATTTCAGGAGCATCCCCTCGGGCATGTTCGCCCGCCAGCTCACCATGGGTTCACCGAACACCCGTACCGGAATGCCGCGCGCCCTCAGATGCGCGGCGGTGGACAGGCCGAAAGGCCCGGCACCGATCACTGCCACCGGCTCCATCACGAAGTCCCCTCCCCAGAACGCCACTTCGTCATTCCGTGCTCACCCCGCACCCGCCCTGCCACGGCTGCGGGCCTCCTTCTCCCCTGCGCTGCCGGCTCGTCACGGACCGGCCGTGGTCATCGGTGGCCGGGTGCCACACGGGCGCCGCGGCGGCCGTCCCTCCACAGCTGGTACAGATGCTTCACACCGGGCCGTACGAAGCGCGCCAGCATCGTGAAGAACGGCCGCAGGTCGTCCGCCGCCAGCCACGCCAGCTCCGTACCGCTCGGGCGGTCGGGAGCGTGCGGTGTCGTATAGCCGCTGCGGCGGTACGCGAGCAGGGCCGGCAGGTCGATGTTCTCCACGATGTAGCGCCGGCCGGCGAGCTGTTCCCCCTCCGGAACGGCCCGGCCGGTCAGATCCAGATGCATGGCGCGGATGACGTCGATCCCCGACTCGTTCTCGAAGAGCCGGAACTGGGCGCCCATCCGCGGATTGAAGTCGAGCAGTTTGTACCGGCCGTCGCGGCGGTCGAAGCGCAGGTCGAGGTCGATGACGCCACTGAAGCCGATCTGTTTGATGAACCGCGCCGCCAGGTCCGCCAGTTCGGGGTTGTCGACGACGTACGCGTTGGCCGTCATGCCCGCGTGCGGGGGCCAGGAGCGGACCTTGACGCCGGTGAACATCGCGAGCGGCGCCGAGTCCGCGTCGAAGTAGGCGTGCACGATCCAGTCCTCGGCGTCCTCCCGGGGCAGATACTCCTGAAGGATCACGCCGGGCCGCTCGCCCCAGTCGCGGGCGAGCCGTAACAGTCCCTCCTGGGTGGCGATGCGGGTCGTCCCGTGCACGGCGGGCCGCGCGCGGCGCACGAACGCCTCGCGGTTCTTCGCCACGAGCGGGAACCTCGCCTTCGCCGCGAAGTCCTCGATCTCCCCGTACGACTCGGGGAACGCCGCCTCCGGGCTGGGCACGCCGTGCTCGACGCAGAGTTCGTGCAGTCCCTGCTTGCTGGCCAGGCGCCGGGGCAGCCCGGCCACCACCCTGGGGAACAGGAAGTCACCCGCGAGTTCGGCCTGGTGCTCGGCGATCAGGACCGCGGCCTCCTCGTCGGTCGGGATGAGGACCGCGGGACGGCCGATCCCGCGCCCGACACGCAGCAGCCCCTCGACGAGCCGCTCCGCCCGCTCCGTCCCCGTGGTCGGCCAGACGAACGCGCGCCGCAGATGGCGCGAGACCGCGGCAGGCGTGTATCTGTCCTCGGTGATCGCGTACATCGGTACCCCCAGCCGTCCGAGGCTGCGGATCGCGCCCACTCCGCCGTGATGCAGCGGGTAGTCGCCGAACTTCACGATCAGGCCGGGTACTTCCCGATCCAGACAGAGCGGCACGCCGGCAGAGCTTTTGGCCACGGGTCCCCCCACGTGTCCCACACATCCCTGGACCCGGACCCACCCCGTCCGTCCGTGCCCCCCTGAAGGAAGCTAAGCCGGAATGAACCACTCCGACCCCACCCTTAATCGGACATTGCGAACTCTTTAGACACTGCCCACGGGCGGCGCCTCCCCGTAACGTGTGCTCCACCCACACGGAAAGCGAGGCAGCACCCCATGCCCCCCTTCGATGTCCCCGAGGGCGATCCCTTCGGCCCGCACAATCTTCCGTACGGCGTCTTCTCCCTGAACAGCTCCCCGCACGGCTCTCCCGACGGCGCCGGCCGCCGGAGCGTGGGCGTCCGGCTGGGTGACCACGTCCTGGACGCCGGGGCCGCCGCGGTGGAACTGGGCTCCCCGTACGCCGCCCTGCTCGCCCGCCCCACGCTCGACCCGCTCCTCGCAGCCGGCCGCACGGCGTGGTCCGACGTCCGGCGGGCGCTCACCGCGTGGGTGACGGTGCCCGCGCACCGCGAGACGGTCGCGCCCCTGATGCACCCGCTCTCCGAGGTGACCCTCCATCTCCCCTTCGAGGTGGCCGACTACGTCGACTTCTACGCCTCCGAGAACCACGCCCGGAACGTCGGCCAGATCTTCCGCCCCGACGCCGAGGACTCCCTCACCCCCAACTGGAAGCATCTGCCCATCGGCTACCACGGCCGGTCGGGCACGGTCGTGGTCTCCGGCACCGACGTCGTACGCCCCTCGGGCCAGCGCAAGGCTCCGGCGGACCCGGCGCCGGTCTTCGGCCCCTCCGTCCGGCTGGACATCGAGGCGGAGGTCGGCTTCGTCGTCGGCACGCCCTCCCCGATGGGCACGCCCGTACCGCTGGGCGACTTCCGCGACCACGTCTTCGGGCTCTGCCTCCTCAACGACTGGTCCGCGCGCGACCTCCAGGCCTGGGAGTACGTCCCCCTCGGCCCCTTCCTCGGCAAGTCCTTCGCCACGTCGGTGTCGGCCTGGATCACACCGCTCGACGCACTGGAGGACGCCCGGGTCGCGCCCCCCGCGCGCACGCACCCCCTCCTGCCCTACCTGGACGACACCACCGAGGACGCCGCGGAGGACCCGGGCGGCTACGACCTGCGCATCTCCGTCGCCGTCAACGGACATGTGGTGTCCGAGCCGCCGTTCTCCACGATGTACTGGACCGCCGCGCAGCAGTTGGCCCACATGACCGTGAACGGGGCCTCGCTGCGCACGGGCGACCTGTACGGGTCGGGCACCGTCAGCGGGGCGTCCGACGGCGAACGGGGTTCGCTCCTGGAGCTGACCTGGAACGGGCGGGACACCCTCGAACTCCCCACCGGCAAGCGGACGTTCCTGGAGGACGGGGATGTCGTGACGCTGACGGCGTGGGCTCCCGGCCCTGACGGGACGCGGGTCGGTCTCGGCGAGGTGACCGGGCGCGTCGTGCCGGGCGCGTAGTCGTACGCCTGCTGCGGGGCAGTTCGTGGCCGCGGGCCTGTTCGTGGCTGCGGGCCGGTGGGGGCCGGTCGCGCAGTTCCCCGCGCCCCTGAAGGGCGCGAGGGCTTGCGGTCGTGCGTCGGGTGCGGGTGCGTGGGGGCTGAGCGCGCCGTTCCCCGCGCCCCTGGAGGGCGCGGGGTGCCGGCTACATCCAGTCCTCCGGTTCCGGCTCCGGTTCCATTTCCGGCCAGTGGAGGTCGGGGTCGCCGTCGCTGCGGCGTTGAGGGGCCGGCTGCGAGGCCAGTTCCTCGCCCACCGGGCTCCCCGCGGGCTTCTCCAGGGATGCGAGCACCCCGACCACGCCCTCCCCGTACGTCGCGAGTTTCTTCTCGCCGATGCCGCTGATGCCGCCCAGCTCCGGGACCGAGGTGGGCCACAGCGTGGCGATCTCCCGCAGGGTCGCGTCGTGGAAGATGACGTACGCCGGGACGCCCTGTTCCTTGGCCTGGCCCGCGCGCCAGGTGCGCAGGGCCTCGAAGGCGGGAAGCAGGTCGGAGGGCATCTCGGCCGCCGCTGCCGCCGCCTTGGCCTTGCGCTCGGCCCGGCCGGAACCGGACGAGGAGGACGAGCCGCGGGACGTCGCCGGCTTCGGCTGCTCCTTGCGGAGCGGCACCTCACGCTCGCGCCGCAGCACCGTGCCGCTCGCCTCGGTCAGCACCAGCGTCCCGTACGCGCCCTCGACCGCGAGGAGGCCCTGGGCCAGCATCTGCCGGACGACACCGCGCCACGCGCCCTCGTCCAGCTCCTCTCCGATGCCGAACACGGACAGCTGGTCGTGGTCGAACTGGATGACCTTGGCCGTCTTGCGCCCGAGCAGGATGTCGACGATCTGGATCGCCCCGAACTTCTGCCCCCGCTCGCGCTGCAGCCGCACCACCGTGGACAGCACTTTCTGGGCCGCGACCGTGCCGTCCCAGGTCTCCGGCGGGACCAGACAGGTGTCGCAGTTCCCGCACGCCTCGGCCACGTCGTCCTGGCCGAAGTAGGCGAGCAGCTGACCGCGCCGGCACTGGGCGGTCTCGCACAGCGCGAGCATCGCTTCGAGATGCGAGGCCGCCCGGCGGCGGAACGCCTCGTCGCCCTCGCTCGACTGGATCATCTTGCGCTGTTGTATGACGTCGTTCAGGCCGTAGGCCATCCAGGCCGTGGACGGCATTCCGTCGCGGCCCGCGCGGCCCGTCTCCTGGTAGTAGCCCTCGACGGACTTGGGCAGGTCGAGGTGGGCGACGAACCGGACGTCCGGCTTGTCGATGCCCATGCCGAAGGCGATGGTCGCGCACACCACCAGGCCGTCCTCGCGCAGGAACCGCGACTGGTGGGCGGCGCGCGTGCCCGAGTCGAGGCCCGCGTGGTACGGCACCGCCGCGATGCCGTTGCGGGCGAGGAACTCGGCCGTCTTCTCGACCGAGTTGCGCGACAGGCAGTACACGATGCCCGCGTCGCCCGCGTGCTCCTCCTGGAGGAAGGCCAGCAGCTGCTTCTTGGGGTCGGCCTTCGGCACGATCCGGTACTGGATGTTGGGCCGGTCGAAGCTGGCCACGAAGTGGCGGGCGTCGGGCATGCCCAGCCGCTCGGTGATCTCCGTGTGCGTCGCGTGCGTGGCCGTCGCGGTCAGCGCGATGCGCGGTACGTCCGGCCAGCGCTCGCCGAGCAGGGAGAGCGAGAGGTAGTCGGGGCGGAAGTCGTGGCCCCACGAGGAGACGCAGTGCGCCTCGTCGATCGCGAAGACGGAGATCTTCCCGCGCTTGAGGAGATCGAGCGTGGACTCCAGGCGCAGCCGCTCCGGCGCGAGGTAGATCAGGTCGAGCTCGCCCGCGAGGAACTCGGCCTCGACCGTGCGCCGCTCGTCGAAGTCCTGCGTGGAGTTCATGAACCCGGCGCGCACGCCGAGCGCCCGCAGCGCGTCCACCTGGTCCTGCATCAGGGCGATGAGCGGGGAGACCACCACGCCCGTGCCGGGTCTGACCAGGGCCGGAATCTGGTAGCAGAGCGACTTTCCGCCGCCCGTGGGCATGAGGACGACGGCGTCCCCGCCGCTCACCACATGCTCGATGACGGCTTCCTGCTCGCCGCGGAAGGCCTCGTAACCGAAGACCCGGTGGAGCGTTCCGAGCGCTTCGCTCTCCGCCACCTCTGTCATCACACCCGTCCCGCCCATCGTCCCGTCCCCCGTACGTCGTGCCTCGACCGCTGCGTCCACGATAGGGGTCCGCACCGACAGCGTCGGAGTTATCCACAGGCTGCGACGGAGTATCTGCGCGGCGTGCCCGCCGGACCGCGCCCGGAGAACGCCGTGGGGGCCCGGGGCGGGGGGGACCCGGGCCCCCCGCCCCGGCGGCCGCACCGGCCCAACACCCCCCCCCGCCCCCCCCCCAACCGGGAGTACAGCGGGGCCCCCCC
>NZ_JBHXTO010000138.1:0-25058 GCF_042677425.1 Streptomyces sp. NPDC127119
CCGTCCGGCGTTTGAGGACGAGCGCGGAGCGCGATACGGGGGCGAGGGGCGCAGCCCCATGCGTGGACGGGAACGGGTAGGGGCGGCGGGGGCGAGGGAAAAACGCCTGATCACACCCACCCCCCTGTCACAGGTGATCGACAACAAACCCGACCCCAGGCCGACAGGCCACCCCACGGGGTTACCCTCGCGCACAGAAGACCGCCGAGGTGGGGGAACACGGAGACAATGCGAGCACTGCGAATACTTCTGATCGTGACCATCGTCCTGGGCGGCCTCTTCGTCATCGCCGACCGCGTAGCCGTCGGCTTCGCCGAGGACGAGGCGGCGGACCGCCTGAAGACCAACGAGGGCCTGTCCAGCACCCCGGACGTCTCGATCAAGGGCTTCCCCTTCCTCACCCAGGTCGTCGGCGGCGAACTGGACGAGGTGCAGGTCGGCATCAAGGACTACGAGGCCGACACGAGCGGCGCGACGAACGGCACGGACGCCGCCGTCCCCGCCAAGATCCGCATCGACGACCTCACCGCCCAGATGCGGGGCGTCGCGTTCTCCGGCGACTACAGCTCCGCGAAGGCGGCCAGCGCGACCGGCACGGCCACGATCTCGTACGCCGAGCTCCTCAAGGCGGCCAAGGCCGAGCCCGTGGACGTCGCGACCGGCGTCACCGCCCAGGTGGTCGGCCTCTCCGACGGCGGCAACGGCAAGATCAAGGTCGAGGTGGAGGCGACCGTGCTCGGCACGAAGCTGCCCCGCCCGGTCTCCGTGCTCAGCTCGGTCAGCGTCAAGGGCGACAAGGTCGTGGTGAACGCGGACTCCCTCCCCAACCTGGGTGTGCAGCTCGCGGAGGACAAGGTCCGGCTGATCACCGACTTCCAGCAGAAGATCGACGGTCTGCCGGGCGGCATCAAGCTGGACAAGGTCGAGGCGGCTCCCAAGGGAGTCGACATCGACGTCAAGGGTTCGGACGTCAGCCTCGTCGGGTAGTTCGGGTAGGAGCGCAGGACGGCCGCCGTACAGGACGGCCGCCGTACCCCGGCCGTAGGAAGTGCCGTCCGCCGTCCGAAAGGCGAGACGGACCCGTCCGCACAGCAGATCCGCGGACGGCGGGACACGGGCCCCGTGGGCCGTGAAGGCCCAGAGGGCGTGCGGGGGCAGGTCGCGCGCCCCTCGCATCCCACATCGCGGACGATCGCGTCTCAGCATGCGACACGCCGGTGACATGTCCGGCTTTCCGTCCCTACGATCGACGGCATGACGCAACAGGCGGACTTCACGAAGCGGCGGGCAGTGGACCTGTGCCGCGTCGCCGCCATGCTCTGTCGCACCTTCTGAGCGGAAGCCTTCGTCCTTCCGCGAGCCGGGCCCTTCGACCTTTCCTGTCGGGGCCGCCCCCGCGCCGCGTACACCCGCCCGAGCGGTTCAGACCCCGAGCGCGTACCGCGTCCGCACCTCTCACCGCCGCACAGCCCCGCCGTAACTGCCCCGGAGGAGAACGAGCATGAGCCGCAGTGACGTCCTGGTAGACGCCGACTGGGTCCAGGAGCACCTGGACGACCCGAACGTGGCCGTCGTCGAGGTCGACGAGGACACGTCCGCGTACGAGAAGAACCACATCAGGAACGCCATCCGGATCGACTGGACCAAGGACCTCCAGGACCCGGTCCGCCGTGACTTCGTCGACCAGGAGGGCTTCGAGAAGCTCCTCTCCGGCAAGGGCATCGCGAACGACACCCTGGTCGTCCTCTACGGCGGCAACAACAACTGGTTCGCGTCCTACGCCTACTGGTACTTCAAGCTCTACGGCCACGACAACGTGAAGCTCCTCGACGGCGGCCGCAAGAAGTGGGAGCTCGACTCCCGCGACCTCGTCGACGGCTCGCAGGTCCCCGAGCGCGCCACGACCGACTACAAGGCCAAGCCGCAGAACAAGGCGATCCGCGCCTTCCGCGACGACGTGGTCTCCGCGATCGGTTCGCAGAACCTGGTCGACGTGCGCTCGCCCGACGAGTTCAGCGGCAAGCTGCTTGCGCCGGCCCACCTGCCGCAGGAGCAGTCGCAGCGTCCGGGCCACGTCCCGTCCGCCCGCAACATCCCGTGGTCGAAGAACGCCAACGACGACGGCACCTTCAAGTCGGACGACGAGCTCAAGGAGCTCTACGCCGACGAGCAGGTCGACCTCGCCAAGGACACCATCGCGTACTGCCGCATCGGTGAGCGTTCCGCGCTCACCTGGTTCGTGCTGCACGAGCTGCTCGGCGTCGAGAACGTCAAGAACTACGACGGCTCGTGGACCGAGTACGGCTCCCTCGTCGGTGTGCCGATCGAGCTCGGCGCCAACAAGTAACCCTCACGGCCACAAGGACTCAAGGACGGAAACGAAACATGTGTGGAGCGAAGGCCGGCGGCCCCGACGCCTCGACGATCAAGCCCGGTGAGACCACCATCCAGGGTCACGTGACCAAGGACGGCGAGCCGGTGGTGGGCTATGTCCGCCTGCTGGACTCGACGGGCGAGTTCACCGCCGAGGTTCCGACCTCGGCGACCGGACAGTTCCGGTTCTACGCGGCCGAGGGCACCTGGACCGTTCGCGCCCTCGTTCCGGGCGGCACGGCCGACCGTACGGTCGTCGCTCAGACGGGCGGCCTGGCCGAGGTGGCCATCGCCGTCTGAACCACCGCTTGAACCGTCCGGCGGTTCGCACCGTATGAACGGCCGAAGGGCCGCACCCCCGGGGGTTGGACGTTTTCCGGTACGGGGTGTGGCCCTTCGGCTCGTCCCGGTTGTCCCGAACCGGTCTACGCTGGACGTATGTATGCGCGAAGGCGGCACGTCTACTTCGCCATGATGGGGACGTGCATCGGGCTGTTCGTACTGGCCTGGGGAGTCGTCCGGCTCTGGTCGGTCCCCGTGGCCGTGGGCATGTGCGTCGTGGCGATGGTGATCCCGCCGCTCGCCGCGATGACGGCCAACCGGCGGGGCCCCGACGACCGCTGGTGGGACGACCCCTCGGGCGACAACAAGTCCGACGAGTGGTGGGACGAGCTGGACGGCAAGAAGCGCCGGCGGTAGGGACTCCGAGGGGCCGGGGCTCTCAGTAGACGAGCGCCTGGGTGTCGTCGGCCAGGGCCTCCTGCACGAAGACCTGCGCGCCCGCGATCCGTACGCCGTCGATGACGTCCTTCTCGGAGATGTCCCGGCGGGCCGCGCACTGCGTGCAGAGGGTGAGACGGCCGCCGGCCACGATCGAGTCGAGCAGGTCGGGCAGCGGGGCCGCGTGCGGGAGCTCGAACTCGGCGGCACGGCCGGGCAGCGCGAACCACGCGGACTCCCCGGTGAGCCAGAGCGAGACGTCCACCCCGCTGGCCACGGCGACCGCCGCCACCGTGAAGGCCTGCGAGCAGCGTTCGGGGGCGTCGGCCCCCGCCGTCACCTTGATCACGAGCTTCTTCGCCATGAGCCGAATCGTAAGGGGCTCGATGGGCGCGATGGGCCGACCGGCGGCCCTCGGAGAGAGCGCCGGTTCCCGCCCGTCTAGAGTGGGGACCGGCTCTGTACTGCCCACCACCGCGCCACCCGAGGAGCACCCCGTGCTTGAGTACTTCTTCGAAGTCCTGCTGATCCTGGTCTGTGTCGGCGTTCTCGCCTTCACCGGGCTCGCCGTGAAGAAGCTGTACCAGGGCCAGCGCTGACCCCCATCAAGGAACTGCCGACCTCATGATCGAGATCCCGTCCGACCTGCACAAGGACCTCGTCCCCCTCGTCTTCCTGCTCGGTGAGTGGACCGGCGCGGGCGTTCACGACTTCCCCGGTGCCGAGAAGTGCAACTTCGGCCAGGAGGTCAGCTTCACCCACGACGGCCGGGACTTCCTCGAATACCACTCGCACACCTGGGTCCTCGACTCCGAGGGCAACAAGGTGCGCCCGCTGGAGTCCGAGTCGGGCTTCTGGCGCATCGACAAGGACCGCAAGGTCGAGGTCGTGATGGTCCGCGACGACGGTGTGGTGGAGATCTGGTACGGCGACCTGGCCGCCAAGCAGCCGCAGATCGACCTGGTCACGGACGCGGTGGCCCGCACGGCCGCCTCGGGCCCGTACAACGGCGGCAAGCGCCTGTACGGATACGTGAAGAGCGACCTCATGTGGGTCGGCGAGAAGCAGACCCCCGAGGTCCCGCTCCGCCCGTACATGTCGGCGCAGCTCAAGAAGGTCGTCAGCCCCGACGACGTGGAGCGCTGGGCGAAGGCCCTCCCGGACGACATGCCGGACGACGGCATCGCTTTCTTCAAGTAGTCCTAGACTTCCGGTGTGGTGAGCACTGGAAGCAGCACCGAAGGCACGGGCGCGGACACGACGGGTGCGGGCGCCGACTGGAAGAGCGATCTGCGGCAGCGCGGCTATCGGCTCACGCCCCAGCGGCAGCTCGTGCTCGAAGCGGTGGACACCCTGGAGCACGCGACTCCCGACGACATCCTCGTGGAAGTGCGCAAGACGGCCTCGGGCGTCAACATCTCCACGGTGTACCGGACCCTTGAGCTCCTGGAGGAGCTCAAGCTGGTCTCGCACGCGCACCTGGGGCACGGCGCGCCCACGTACCACCTCGCGGACCGGCACCATCACATCCATCTGGTCTGCCGCGACTGCACGAACGTCATCGAGGCGGACATCGAGGTCGCCGCAGACTTCACGGCCAAGCTGCGCGAGACCTTCGGCTTCGTCACCGACATGAAGCACTTCGCGATCTTCGGCCGCTGCGAGGAGTGCGCGGCGAAGTCCGGCAGCACGGCCAGGTCCGGCAGCGCGGCGGAGTCCGGCGGCGCCGGGAAATAAAATCGGCCACCGCACGGTCGTAGGCTGTGTGGATATGAAGAGCCCTCTGCTGTCCCTGCCCGGTGCCGTTCCCGCCGAGGGAGTGGACGAAGGCGTAGCCGCCCATTACGGCGACCTGTTCCGCGAGCAGCGTGCCCTCGCCGACGGCACCGGTTTCGTGGACCTCTCGCACCGCGGGGTGGTCGCCGTCACCGGTTCTGACCGGCTGAGCTGGCTGCATCTGCTGCTCACCCAGCACGTCAGCGACCTCCCGGCCGGCCGGGCCACCGAGGCGCTGATCCTCTCCGCGAACGGCCATGTCGAGCACGCGCTGTATCTCGTCGACGACGGGACGACGACCTGGGCGCACGTCGAGCCCGGCACGCAGGACGCGCTGATCGCGTACCTGGAGTCGATGAAGTTCTTCTACCGGGTCGAGGTCGCCGACCGCACCGGCGATCTCGCGGTCGTGCATCTGCCCGCCGGTTCCATCGCCGAGGTCCCCGAGGGTGTCGTCGTACGCGAGACCTCGTACGGGCGGGATCTGTTCCTGCCGCGCGCGGATCTGGAGTCGTTCGCCGAGGACGCGGGCGAGGACGGCGTCAAGCACGGGCCCGCTGTCGGGCTGCTGGCCTACGAGGCCCTGCGCGTCGAGCAGCACCGGCCGCGTCTCGGTTTCGAGACCGACCACCGCACCATCCCGCACGAGCTGGGCTGGATCGGCAGCGCGGTGCATCTGCAGAAGGGCTGCTACCGCGGCCAGGAGACCGTCGCCCGCGTCCAGAACCTGGGCAAGCCGCCGCGCAGGCTCGTCTTCCTGCACCTGGACGGCAGCGAGGTCCATCTGCCGCCGCACGGCACGGAGTTGCGTCTCGCGGACGAGGGCGCGGAGGGCCGCAAGATCGGTTTCATCACGACGTCCGTACGCCATCACGAGCTGGGCCCGATCGCCCTGGCCCTGGTCAAGCGGAACATTCCCCTCGACGCCCGGCTGACGGCCGACGAGACGGCCGCCGCCCAGGAGGTCGTGGTCGAGCCGTAGGCCACGGGGCCACGGACCGACCAGGCCTCACATGTCGATCAGTACCGTGAACGGGCCGTCGTTCGTCAGCGAGACGCGCATCTGCGCGCCGAACCTGCCCGTGGCCACCGTCGCGCCCAGCGAACGGAGTTGGGCCACGACCTCGTCCACGAGGGGCTCGGCCACATCGCCGGGGGCCGCCGCGTTCCAGGTGGGGCGCCGGCCCTTGCGGGCGTCCCCGTAGAGGGTGAACTGGCTGATGACGAGCAGCGGCGCGTCGATGTCGGAGCACGACTTCTCGTCGGCCAGCATCCGTACGGACCAGAGTTTCCGGGCCAGTTGGGCCGCTTTCTCCTTCGTGTCCTCGTGGGTCACCCCGACGAGGACGCACAGTCCCTCGCCGTCGATCTCCCCGACCGTCTCACCGTCCACGACGACGCTCGCGCCGTCCACCCTCTGCACCACCGCACGCATGTGGTCCATCATGCCGTGCGTCCGGCCGACGCCGTCACGCGCACCGGACGGCCCCCGACGGCAGCGCCACGACCTCCGTACGGGGTGTTTCTTATTGATCCTTAACAGTCCATCTGGGGCCGATCGGGGGCACTCGGTCACATAGCGGCCACTTGGGGTGGCACGATGCTCACACGCGCCGGTCGAGGGGACGGTTGAGGCACATGAGCACACCGAGTACGGGGCAGT
Source organism: Streptomyces sp. NPDC127119 (assembly GCF_042677425.1). Lineage (NCBI taxonomy): Bacteria > Bacillati > Actinomycetota > Actinomycetes > Kitasatosporales > Streptomycetaceae > Streptomyces > Streptomyces sp. NPDC127119. The sequence goes on from NZ_JBHXTO010000138.1 coordinate 6,533, forward strand.
CACCCGGGTTCGTTTCGCTGATCCGGGGGGAGCCGCCGGGGGCGCCGACGTCGATCCAGGCGGTGCGTCCGCCCACTCAGCGAACGGACAGTCCGATGCCGCAGCCCGTGCCCGCCGCACCCGAACTGGGTGTCCTGCTCCTGCCCGAACTGCGCAGCCTGCGCAGGGACGCGCAGCGGGACGAGGCCGATCTGAGTTACGTACGGAGGCTGTTGCAGGGGCGGATCGACATCCTGCGGGCCGAGGTGGGACGGCGTACGGAATCCCCCCGGGAGGGCCGGGACGACGGCCACGGGGCGCCGGCCGTCGGGGAGGCGTCGGTCGTCGCGCGGCTGTCGGAGATCCTGACGGACGGGCCCGCCAGGCACCGTTCGTCGGCGCGGCACGTGACCGTGGGGACGCCGTACAGCGAGGAGTACCGGCTGCTGGCCGCCGAGATGCTCTCCGAGGTCGAGCTGTCCGACCTGGAGGCGCGTACGGATCTGGAGCTGAGCACCGCGATGGGGCGGCTCGTGCGGTACGAGCAGCAGGTCTCGCGGCGACGGCAGCAGCTGCAGCGCACGGCCGACGACTGCAGCGCGGAGATCGCCCGCAGATACCGCGAGGGCGAGGCCCAGATCGACGACCTGCTCATGTAGCGGGTGGGCGGGCGTGGGGCGTGCGCCAGATGTGCGGGACGGGGCCGGCCGCACCCGGCTTCCACGCCCTGGTCACCGGCGCCGTAATCCGCACGACAGCCTCCGGACCGTATGCCTAGCGTGGGCGCATGAGCACGCACCAGGACATCGACGTACGCCCCATCCGTGACGACGGGGTCCCGGAGTGGACCCGTGCGCTGAACACCGGGTTTCTCCGGCCGCCGAGTGTGTCGGAGGCCGAGATCGCGGACCGCGGCGGCTACCTCGTGCCCGAGCGGACGCTGGGGGCCTTCGACGGCGAGCGGTGCGTGGGGACCTTCCGTTCGTTCCCGCAGGAGATCACGGCGGTGGGCGGCGCGGCCGTGCGGGCCGCCGCGATCACGAACGTGACCGTGACCTCCACCCACCGCAGGCGGGGCATCCTGACGCGGATGATGGCCCGGGAACTGGCCGCCGCCGAGGAGCGCGGTGACGTCGTGGCGACGCTGATCGCCGCGGAGTACCCGATCTACGGGCGGTACGGGTTCGGGGCGGCGACGACGGCCGCCGAGTGGACGGTCGACGTCCCGCGGACGGGGCTCGACCCCCGCCTGGCCGGCCCCGAGGACGGCGGCCGTGTCGACCTGGTGGACGGCGACGACGTACGGAAGGCCGGGCCGGAGCTGTACGAGCGCTTCCGGCGGGCGCAGCCGGGCGCGGTCGACCGGAGCGAGCGGTGGTGGCGGATCGCCACCGGTGCGCTGCTGCTGGACCGGGTCTCGTGGACCGAACCCTTCCACGCGGTGTACCGCGATGCGCGCGGTGAGGCCGAGGGGCTGCTCTCGTACACCGTGGACGACCGCTGGGGGGACGCGAAGCAGCCGATGCAGACCGCGAAGGTCACGGACCTGATCGCCGTCTCGCCGGCCGCGGAACGCGCCCTGTGGCGGTACGTCTGCTCGATCGACTGGGTCACGCGGGTCAGGACGGGGTGGCGGGCGCCGGACGACCTGCTGCCGCATCTGCTGCCCGATCCGCGCGCGGCGGCGATCACCTCGCAGGCCGACTGGCTGTGGGTACGGATCCTGGACGTCGTGGCGGCCCTGGAGGCGCGTACGTACGCGGGGACCGGCACCCTCGTCCTGGAGGTGGTCGACGGGCAGGGGTCGGCCGGGGGCCGGTACCGGCTGGATGCCTCGCCCGAGGGCGTCAGCTGTGCCAGGACCACCGAGGACGCCGAACTGACCCTGGGCATCGCCGAGTTGAGTGAGCTGTGGCTCGGGGGCGAGTCCGTGGTGCGGCTCGTGGCGCTGGGCCGGGTCCGGGAAGAACGAGCGGGCGCCGGCCCGGTGGCCGACGCCCTGCTGCGTACGTCCCGGCGACCGTGGTGCCCGGACATCTTCTGATCCTCTTGCTCCTGATCCTCTTGTTTCTGCTTCTGCTTCTGCTTCTGCTTTCGCCTCCTTTCCGCTCTCGGTCTGTTGGTGCAGGTCATCCGTAGCGATTCAGTTGTTGTGCGGTGGTGCGGTGGTGCGGTGGTGCGGGCCGACCGGGCTCCCGGCTCCCCTCCGGAAGGGAACCCGGTCGGCCGGACTGACGGGCGGTGAGGCCCGGTCAGCCGGACTGGGCGAGCAGCAGCACGAGGATCACGGCCCCGATGCCGCCGATCATTGAGTTCTTGGCCTTGACACCGATGGCGAGGGCGACGAAGGCGACGACGCCCATCACTCCGTACTTCACCTGGAGCAGTTGCTCCAGGCCGATGGCGAGGGCGGCGACGAGGATGGCGATGAGCGGCATGCGGTCCCTCCTTCGGGACGGGGAGGCGGACCCCCGCTGGGACCGATCCACCTGATCGCCTGTGCGACTCTGGCGGCCAACCCCCCGGAAGCCTGACCATGTTGCTCAAGTTGGTGACCAACTTCAATGAAGTTATCTCCACTTGGATGCGTCTCATAACCACCTTCTCGATAACTGCCCAAAGATGGCGCGAAGTTGTAGTGTTTGGCCGTGGACCCGGAACACGTCGCCGTCAATGGGCGGAAGAGGGCACAACGGCCACAGATGTCACACCGCGAGGTGGCCGACGAGCTGCGCAGCCGGATCGTGTCGGGTGAGCTGCGGGCGGGAGAACGCATGCCCACCCAGGCCAGGCTGGCCGACGAGTTCGGAGTCGAGCGCGGGACCGTACGGCAGGCGCTGCGCATCCTGCAGTCGGAGAGCCTGCTGTCCAACGTGTCCAAGGGCAGTCCCGCGACCGTCGCCGACAGCGTGGAGAAGGCTCTGACCGGGCCGGCGGCCCCGCCGCGGACCACCATGGTGGCGCTGGCCTCACGGATCACGGCCGCCTTCTCGGCACCCCATGTGGAGATCGACGCCCTGTGCCTGACGGCCGTCTCCCTGACGCTCGCGATGGGCGAACCGCTGCGCCTCATCCACGAGGGCCGATTAAAACCGGCCAGGATCGACGTGCGCGTGCTCCTGCCGTCCCGCGACATCGATCTCGCCTTCCCGGCGGCGGTGGACGCGACGGAGGACGGGGAGCGGGTGCAGCGGCGGTGGCTGGCCCAGCGCAACGCCCAGGGGCAGGTCCTCAAGCACAACCTGCTGGCGTTGCGGACGACGCACGGCATCGACGTACACATCACGTTCAGGGCCCTGCCGTTCACTCCGCCGGTGAAGTTGTACCTGCTCAACGAGGCGGAGGCGCTCTTCGCGTACTACACGCTGTCGCGGCGGGGCGCGGAGATCGACAGCGAGTACCTGGAGACGTACGACGCCGAGGGGACCCAGTCGACGCTGTTCGCCTTCGAGCAGGGGGAGGGGCTGCGGGCCACGACGTTCGTGGAGCAGTCGCATCTGTGGTTCAACGCACTGTGGGAGACCATCAGCTCGGAGCTGGTGCTCACGGGCTGAGATCTCCCACTTGTACGGTGCCTGGTGTGCGTCGTGCGGGCGGGCTGTCGCCGCAGGTCATAGGGCAGGTCCCGCGAACATCAGCGCCAGGACGACGGCCCCGATCGAGCTGCAGGTGGGGCTTTTCATTTTCAGGCCCACGGTGAGCAGCAGCAGTCCGACGGCGCCGCTGGGGCCGTACTGCCATTCCACGAACTGCTCGAATCCGACGACGAGGAGGGCGGAGAGAAGGGCTATGGCGGGCATGGTGGATCCTCCTTCGGGGCTTGCGGGGGCGGGCGGGAGGAGTGCGATGGTGCTGTGGTGCGATGGAGAACGGTGGTGCGTGAGTCGTGTTCCGGTGCCGCAGAGGCGCGGGACCTTCCCATCTGCCAACTATGTGCGAGAGGAAGGAGAACTTCCGCCATCTTCACCAAGTTGGCAACCAACTATGCTTAACTTATCCCCAGTTGGTACCTATCTCAAAACAACTTTCAAACAACTCCCCATAGATGGGCCAAAGTTGTAGCGTTTGGTCGTGACCCAGGAGAACGTGGCAGTGAACGGCAGCAGAAGGCTCTCGCCGCAGGAGATCGCCGACATCCTGCGGGACCGCATCCGCGCGGGCGACCTGCGCGCCGGCGACCGCCTGCCCACCCAGGCCGAGCTCGCCGAGGAGTTCGGCGTGGAACGCGGCACGGTCCGCCAGGCCCTGCGCGCCCTCCAGGACGACGGCCTGCTCAGCAACGTCAGCAAGGGCAGCCCGCCACGGATCGCCGAGGTCACCCACACCCGGGACGAACCCCAGCCGACGATGGTCGCGCTCGCGCCGCGGCTGGTGGAGGCGTTCGCCGCGCAGCACGTACGGATAGACGTCGTCTGCCACACGGCGGAGACCCTGATGCTGGCCATCGGCGATCCGGTCCGCCGGATCCACGAAGGCACCCTGCGCCCCGAGTCGATCGACGTCCGCATCCTGGTGCCGTCCCGGGAGATCACCCTCGCCTTCCCCGTCTCCGTCGACAGCGACGCCGACGACGACCCGGTCCACCAGCGCTGGCTGGACATGCGCAACGCCCAGGGACACGTCCTGCGGCACAACCTCCGCGCCCTGCGCTCCTCGCACGGCATCGACGTGAAGGTCACGTTCCGCGCGCTGCCGTTCACCCCGCCGGTCAAGCTCTACCTGCTCAACGGGCAGGAGGCGCTGATCGGTTACTACGTCCTCACCCGGCGGGAGGAGCCGTACGAGAGCCAGACCCTGGAGATGTACGACGCGCTGGGCTCCGAGTCGCTCCTCTTCTCCTTCCTGACGCGCTCGGGGCAGCGAGACGGCGCGTTCGTGGAGGAGTCGCAGAAGTGGTTCGACGGACTCTGGGACACCATCACCACGGATCTCACGCTGACGTGAGCGCCCCGAGGGCCAGAAAGCGGCGGACGCCCTCTGGGAAACGATCGTCGTGAAGCCGACACTCTCTGAGTGACATTCGAAACCGAACAGTTCGAGCTGCTGGCGGGCGAGGCCGAGAAGTTCCATGAACTGGTGGGACGGGCCACGTGTGTCCTCTTCGACTTCGACGGGCCGATCTGCCGGCTGTTCGCGGGCCACTCCGCGAAGTCCATCGCCACCGACCAGGAGGAATGGCTGGCCGCGCGCGGGCTGGCCGGGGTGCTGACCGAGGGGGAGCGCAGCAGCCGTGACCCGCACTGGGTGCTCAGCGAGGTCGCCGGGCGCCACCGCGGCAGCGATCTGGTCGTCGAACTGGAGGAGTGGCTCACCCAGCAGGAGCTGAAAGCGGTGGCGCGCGCGATGCCGACGGCGTACGCCGATCCGCTCATCCGCACCTGGCGATCCGTCGGTGCGCGGCTCGCCATCGTGACCAACAACTCGGACCGCGCCGTACGGGCCTATCTGGAGAGCCGTTACCTGGTGGCGTACTTCGCGCCCAACATCTACGGCCGCACCCGGGACCTGAGCCTCCTCAAGCCCCACCCGTACACCCTGAACCGCGCGCTGAGTGCGCTCGGGGCCGCGCCGGACACCACCTTGATGATCGGCGACACCCCCTCGGACCACGCGGCGGCCCTGAGCGCGGGCGTCCACTTCCTCGGCTACGCCCGCAACGAGGAGAAGGCACAGCTGCTGCTGGACGCGGGGGTGCCCCGATGGGGCATCGTGCGGTCGCTGGAGACGGTTTTGCGGGCTGTGCGGGGTGGGGCTGTGCGAGGCGGCAGCGGGTCGTAGCCCGCGCCGTCATCGGCTTCCACCGTCGAAGCATGTCGTCGGCGGCCCGGCGGTAGGTTCGGTGCGTGGATACTTCACGATCGGCGGATGGCGGAGGCGGAGGCGGAGAGTCCACGCAGGCACGCGTGGAGAGCGTGCTCCGGGAGCAGATGGAGAACGGGACCTATCCGCTGGAGGCCCGGCTGCCCTCGCAGCGACAACTGGCCGACGGGTTCGGGGTCAGCCGGGACACCGTCCAGCGGGTGCTGGCCCGGCTGACCGAGGACGGACTGATCGAGACCCGGGGCGGCAGCGGCACCCGGGTGATCAGGGTCCCGAACTCCCGGCCCCAGTCCCCGCAGTCCCAGAGGCCGGGGTCCGCATCGCTCAAGCCGCTGATCGAGCAGGCCTTCCAGCAGACCGAAGTGTCCTTGGACGTCGCCACACTCACGGCCGAGACCCTGCTGCGGCATCTCAGGAACCAGCATGACCTGATCGCCCTCGAAGGAGCGAGCGCACCGGAGAGGCTACGGATCCGCATGCTCCTGCCGTGGACGACGGAACGGCTCGCCTACCCTCGCGCCCTGGAGGCCGGGGACACCCGGATCTGGGAGCGCTGGCGCACCATGGTCCGCGAGAACGGCATCCAACTGGACGAGCTGAAGGCCGGCTTCGCGGGCCTGGGGGTGGAGACCGAGGTCGAGATCCGGCGTATTCCGGTGACACCCCAGTTCAAGCTGTACGTGATCAATGACGAGCACATGCTGTTCGGGCCGTACTCGGTGCTTCCGCGCACGATCAAAGTTCCTCGCGAGGGCCACCCCGACGAGGACGAGACCGTCGACTCGCTGGACGTGCTGGGCCTCGGCGCGACCCTGTCGTACCACCGCCTGGAGGCGGACGAGAGAACGCACGACTCCGTCTTCTTCACCAGCATGACGGAGTGGTTCAGCTCAAACTGGAACCACATTTAATAGGGCCGTTCTAACGCGCACCCCTTTCCTCCGGAGGCACCCATCGTGGATCCGCGATAACGGGCCGCTCGGGCTTTATGTACTGCAGTTTCTCCCACAGGTTTCGATACCATTCCATGTGATGTTCCGCAACCTCTCGTGTGGCCCGAGAGTTAGATCGCAAGTCCCACCCGATGATACGCGCCTTTCCATATCGGAGACCAAAACCTGCGGTGTCAAGAATTCGGTGAGAGTTTCCTTGCCAGGAAACGCGCGCCTCCATGATTCCGTACGGCTGGTGGAATATTTTTTCTTGATTCAGGATATAGAACTTGCGCTCCGGTATGTATGGTGATTCTCGGACCTCGCACGAGATGGTTATGTGCGGATTTCTCGCGTGTACTCGGTCAAGCAGATCATTGAGGTCATTCCAGTTGGGTTTGGTGTAGTTTTCCTGCATCCGAGTCCGGTTTGCCTCGGAGTCCGCAAAGTACACCGTCCCGGTGGGTAGTCCGGCGCTCTCCGGAGCGGAACGAAGTCCCCCCGGGAGGCTCATTGGTAAATTGAGATGAGCGACGATAATGCATAATGTCAGCTCTTGTGCGTTCACTTTTTCGTCCCCCAGCCTGTCAAGCGATGCCCGGAGCAACTTGAGTAATGTCTCCATGCTGAAACCGGAGAAGTCGATGCGAATATACCGCGCCTCAAAGGCCTCTTCTATCGGTTGCAGAAGATTATTCAGGTCGGCGAGTACGTAAACGCCCGAGTATTCTTTCGGCTCCGAATCGCTGACGGCGTCGAAGAGTATGAGCGCGATGAAGGCTGCGAGTGAACTGCCGAGGAAACTCTCCCCGTCCAGCCAGTTTCCGAGGGGTTCGACAATGTCTGCCGTGATACATAAGACGGCAATGGAAGCCAGCAGCCACTTTATGATGCGGGGCTTCCATGCGGCGAGTAAATAGCCTATGTGTTCGATTCTCGATGGACCGCTGCCCGCTGGACTGCGAGAGGACATCCACTACCCCCTGTGCGCCGCGGACGCGAGGCGGCGACGATGCCTGTCGAGCTTCCCAGGGGCACCATGATGCCCCGATCAACCCAACCGCACCAGAAGGTCAGTTGGCTGCTGACAACTGTTTGGCGGCGATGATGAGGGGGTGGTGTGAGGGCACCACCCAGTCGGCCGCACGATTCCTTATGTCCGCCGCACGCTCCGCCGACCGGGTGTATCCGATGAAGCGTGTACCTGCCGCCCGCGCAGCCTCCAGGTCGGTGAGCTGATCCCCAAGCATCAGGCAGGCGGACGCGGGTAGATCCAGGCGGCTCACCGCGCGATTCACGGAATCCGGGTCAGGCTTCATGTGTCGCAGCTCGTGCGGGTCGCGCCCCGCAACGGTGTCGAACTTGGCCTGAAGCCCCAAGCTCTTGAGGAACTCCCAGATCGGACCGTCGGAGTTGTTACTCACGATCGTCAGGCGCATGTCCAAGTCCCGCAGTGCGTCCACGAGCTCGATGAGACAGGGCGCCGGCGCGGCGCATCTGACAGCCGTGTGTTCGTGACGGGTCACAATGGCCTCCGCCTGTTCGAGCGCCGCACGGTCGCGTGGGGCAAGCGCCGGCCGTTCGAACATGTCCCTCACGCACTGGAGGGCTTCGTAGGAGTCCTCGCATTTCTCCAAGTCCGGATCCAAGACTCCCCATGCGTTGCGCACCGCATCCTTGATCTCGCATGCGACGGGAGTGGTCGAGATACCGTCGAAGAGGTCGGTGACGGGGCCGTCGAAGTCGAACAGCACTGCGCGCGAACGGCCGAGCAGCCGTCGCAGGGATTGCTGTTCATCGGGTACCCCGCTCATGGGCTAACTCCCCGTAATCGTTCGGTGCGAACCAGGACGGGCCATGCTGCCAGAATCTCGGATCATTGGGCAATTCGGTCATTGATACGCATGTCTCCGCATACGCGTGTTCGTGTTCGTCGTCGACCGGAGTTAACTTCGACGCGTAAGCGGGTTTCCTATGCGAGGGTCGCTGTCATGGGAGTAGCTTGCTTCCACTTCTGTGTTCTCCAGAAGGGTTCGAGGCGAGAAAGACGGCGATGGCACCCCAGGTGAATTCCCATGCTCGGCGGAGGTCGGTCGAGTTGAGCGGTGGCGCGGATGCAGTCGATGGACCACTCCGTGGGTACCATCATGAAACTTATGTGTTTCCGCTGCCTGGGGCGGCGGAAACGAGGCGGCAGGTTCGCTGGAAATGCCGCGAGCCGTACAGTGAACTGTTGTGGTTCGATCGCAGGTGCTTTTCCTCGGAGGAGCAGCTCCTGAAATCCATCGGGCAGCGAATCGCCGGCATCCCGGAGATTTTCGAGGTCAGCGGTACCGTTTTGCAGCGGTTCATCGAAGGGGAAACGCTCGGATCTTTCCATCAATCCGGGACGAGAGTTCCCGATGGCCTGTTCAATCAGATCGTTAAGTTGTTCTCCGAGTTGGTTGCGGTAAGTCCTAGTGCTCTTGACATCGAGCGAATCTGTAAGGCTGATGACCGCCCCTTGGATGGCGACACTGATGGTTTCCTCGAACGTCTCATCGAGTTCTCCGAACATCGTGTCTACGAGCAGAACTCGGAGCGATTCGCGTTGCTCTTCCAGGCGCTCGGTGTGGATTTCGACTCGTTCAAGAGGCTCCGGAAGCACGTGTCCGGTCTGCAGAAGCGGCCTTTTTGTCTGCTGCACGCCGACCTGCACCGTGAGAACTTCATCGTCGATCCCGACCGACGACTCTGGACGATCGACTGGGAACTGGCGATGTTCGGTGATCCGCTCTACGACCTCGCGACCCACCTCTACTTGATGCGCTACCCACCGAGGCAGGAACGGCAGATGGCGGAGGAATGGTGCGCAGCCGTGGAGAAGATCCGTCCGGGCAGTTCGAACGGTATGGACGTGGATCTGCCAAGACTCATCGACTTCAAGAGGGTGCAGTCCGTTTTCACTGATGTCATCCGCGAGGCCCTTTCGTTGGGGGTCGAGCCTGACCGTCACCGGCGTCAGTTCGCTCACGCAGGAGCGAAACTGCGGAAGATCCTGGCTGCCTCTGCCCCGCCGCTGGGGCTGGATTCTGTACCGAGTTCCACTCGCATCGCGGCGGCGCTCGAACGATGGCATCACGAACAGGCGGATGAGGCACCTCCGGAAAAGTAGGTATCGCATCATTCACCGACAGTGATCGGAGGTTGTCCAAATGGTGACACGAGGTGAAAGCGGTCACTTCAGTCACTAATCTCTGCGTGCATGTTCTTCCCTCAGTCTCGTGGGGTGCGCCAGTCACTGGTTCGATTCTTCGCGGAAGCGCGCCGCAGCGGTCGCGACGGGTTGGTGGTTTCCGGCCACCACAACACCAACCGCATCGCCCACCTGCGACAGCCGCTGGCATTCCTGTTGGGAGCGGAGTCCGGGAAGGTCCTCGCCAAGTTTCGTACTCCCCTCCCGGCTGTGGAGGTCGTACCGCGGATTTGGCCGTGCGAGTCTGAGGTGCTGCGGGCGGTCGCGGCGCATTTGGGTGAAGTCCCCAGTTGTCTGGCGGACTTCGACACCTGGTCACTGCACGGCTATCTCGACGGGCGGGCGCTGGCCGACGAGAACCCCGGGGGGCAGCTCGGCAGCGCACGGTTGCTGGAGCTCGCGGAGTTCTTCGCCCGCCTCGCCGGGGTGCCCGTGGGCGAGTTGCCCCCGCTGCCGGAGGACTGGCCCGACGAAGGGGACAGCCGGGGTTTCCTCGCCTGGCTGGCCCGGTTCGCCGAACAGAAGGTGCACCAGTCCAATCGGTCGCGTTTCGGCGGCCTCTTCGACGCGGTGGGCGTTCCGGTGGACGCGATGGACCGCTTCATGAGGTCGGTGCCGAAGCTGACCGGCCGTCCGTTCTCCCTGCTCCACACGGACGTCCACCGGGCCAATGTGGTCGTCGTGTCCGACTCCGAGGGCGGGCATCTGTCGGTCATCGACTGGGAACTGGCCCTGTACGGGGACCCGTTGCACGATCTCGCCACCCACCTGGTGCGCATGAACTACGACAAGCCGGAACAGGACCTGATGACCCTCATGTGGACGGACGCCATGCGGCGCGCCGGCCACGGGGACATGACCGACGGCATGGACGCGGATCTGCCCGTCTATCTCGGCTTCGAGTACGCGCAGTCGGTGTTCCCCGATGTGATGCGCGCGGCGCTGGCCTTGCCCGGCCGCCTCGGCCAGCGGGACTTGGCCGAGGCGGCCGAACGAATGAGCCGGGCATTGCGCCGAGCTCGGGAACCACTCGGTCTCACGGACGATGCCCCGGACGTACGGGATGTCGGTGCGGCATTGCGCGAATGGCGGGCCAAGGACACGGTGGACCGTACGGAGCACACAGGGATGGGGGCAACCGCGCGGGAGTGACCCGTGGGTCAGGTTTGCCGGTACTGCGGTGACGCGAATGGAGCGGTATGGCTGCCGACGTCGGCGAGGTCGAGGATGTCAGGGGTGCTCGGAGACTGCTCGCGGGCGCGCGGTGCGTGCTCTTCGACTTCGACGGTCCGATCTGCCAGCTGTTTCCCGGTGACCGGTCGAGACCGGTTGCCGACGAACTCCGCGCCATGACAGACGCGTTCGGCGCCGGAGACGTACTGACGTCGGAGGAACGCGTCGACAAGGACCCGCATGCCGTGCTGAAGGCGGTGCATCGGGCGGGGCGGAACCGGTCCCTGCCGGGCCTGTTGGAAGCGCTCGAAGGGCTGGTGGTGTCAGGCGAGGTGGAAGCCGCGCGGAGGGCGTGGCCCACACCCGACGCCGACACCCTGATCGACCTCCTGTCGAAGCGGCGCACGCGGATGGCCGTGGTCACCAACAACTCGCCCCTGGCCGCCGAGGCCTATCTCGACGACAAATGTCTGCGTCGGCATTTCGACGTCATACAAGGCCGTACCGCCGACCCCAGCCGTATGAAGCCCGACCCCGACGTGGTGTTCCGCGCCCTGCGAGACCTGAAGTTCGCCTCCCAGGACGCGGTGATGATCGGTGACACCGGCGCTGACGTCGATGCGGCGGGACGGGCAGGTGTGGCCTTCATCGGCTACGGCCGCAACGCTGGGAGACGAGAACACCTGCGCGCCGCCGGGGCGACGGTCGTGATCGGCTCGTACGGTCCGTTGCTCCGGCAGGCGCGGCAGCCGTGGGAAGCGCGGCAGGGGGAGGCCGACGAGTCCGAAGACACCTTTGCCGGTGGGGCAGCGGGCCACCACGGAGGCGGTGACCGGTAACAGCGTTTGTCGGCCGGGTGGCCGCGTCCTTAAGGTTCCGAAGCGGTTGTCGCCAAGGGGACGGCGCCAGTCCGGAAAATGCGTAGGCTCGGGGCATGGGCGAGACGGGTGCGTGGGGCGCGGCTGATGCGGGCGGTGCGCTCGGGGTGAGGGGCGCGGTGGGTGCCGTGGGCGCCATGGGACTGCGTGAGCGCAAGAAGCTGCGGATGTACCAGGACGTCTCCGACATCGCCATCTCGCTCTTCCTGGAGAAGGGGTTCGAGCGGGTCTCCGTCGCGGAGGTCGCCGCCGCGGCCGAGATCTCCAAACCGACCCTCTTCCGGTACTTCTCCTCCAAGGAGGACCTCGTCCTGCATCGGTTCGCCGATCATCAGGCCGAGGCCGCGCGGGTGGTCGGGGGCCGGGCACCCGGGCAGTCCGCGATCGATGCCCTGCGGCTGCACTTCCTGGCCGGCGTCGAGCGGAGCGACCCCGTGACCGGGGTCAACGACGATCCCCAGGTTCTCGCCTTCCACCGGCTGCTGTACGGGACCCCGTCGCTCGTGGCCCGGCTGTACGAGTATCTGGAGCGTTCCGAGGCCGCGCTGGCCGCGGCCCTCGGCGGTGACCTGGAGGCGCGGCTCGCCGCCGGGCAGATCGTCGCCGTCCAGCGGATTCTCGCGATGGACAACTGGCGGCGGATCGCCCAGGGCGAGGGCATCGCGAAGGTGCGCCAGGACGCCGTCGCCGCCGCCGAGGCCGCCTTCGCGAGACTGGCGGCAGGCCTCCCGGCGTACGAGATGGAGTAAAGAATGTAACTCGGTTACGTTATTCCGGTACTCTTGCCCGAATGACGTCAGCCGACCCCGATCGCGCCCTCGCCGCCTCCCTCCGCCGTGAGCGCGGCTACCACGACCTCTGCCGCGCCGCCCTCGCCGCCATGGTCGACGGCGCCCAGGAGCACGTCGTCACCGGAGAGGACGTGTCCGCGTCCGGCGCCGACGCCGAAGTGCTCGGGTACGCGCTCCGGAGCCGCGCGAAGGAGATGCGGGAACTGCCCCAAGGGCCGCTGTTCTTCGGCCGGTTGGACTTCCGGACGGGTCCTGCGGGCGGCGATCACGCCGGGCAGAGCTATCACATCGGGCGCCGCCGGATCAGCGAGCATCCCGCGGCCCCGCCCCTCGTCGTCGATTGGCGCGCCCCCGTCTCCCGCGCCTTCTACCAGGCGAGCGCCCGCCGTCCACAGGGTGTGGGCGTACGGCGGCGGTTCGGCTGGGCGCCGGGCAGCCGAGGGGAGTCCGCCGACCTCACGGGACTTGAGGACGAGCACCTCGGGGATGGCGGGCACCTCGGAAACGTGGGACCGCAGACCCTCCGGCCGCAGACCCCCCGGGCGGAAAACCCCCGGCCGGAGAGCCGCATCCTCGCGAGCGAGATCGAGCGCCCCAGGGTCGGCCCGATGCGTGACATCGCGGCGACCATCCAGCCCGACCAGGACGACCTCGTACGGGCCGACCTCGCCGTGTCCGTCTGCGTGCAGGGCGCCCCCGGCACCGGCAAGACGGCGGTCGGGCTGCACCGGGCCGCGTACCTGCTGTACACCCATCCGCAGCGCATCCGGCGCGGCGGACTGCTGATCCTCGGGCCGAACCCCACCTTCCTCTCCTACATCGCGGAGGTGCTGCCCGCGCTCGGCGAGACCGGGGTGCGGCAGTCGACGATCGGTGACGAGATCGGCCGGCATCCGGTCGTGGGCGAGGACGACGAGAGCACCGCCGTCGTCAAGCACGACGCCCGCATGGCGCAGGTGCTGCGGCGCGCCCTGTACGCGCGGGTGAACCCGGCGGGGGGCGAGGGTCTCGGCGATCTCGCCGTGCCCGACGGTTCGTACCGCTGGCGGGTGTCCGCCGGCACGCTCGCGAGGATCGTGGCGGGCGTACGGGCCGAGGAGCCGCCGTACGCCGTCGGACGTGAGCGCGTACGGACCCGGGTCGTGCGGCACGTACAGGCGCAGGCCGAACGGCGGGCCGGGCCCCAGTCCAGCGCCTGGCTGCAGAAGATCTCGCGGGCGCGGCCCATCGGCGCGTACGTCGACGCGGTGTGGCCCAGGGTGAGGCCGGAGGAGGTCGTCGCGGAACTGCTCGGCGATCCGGACGCGCTGGCCGCCGCGGCGGACGGGGTGCTGGACGCGGACGAGCAGAAGTCGATCCTGTGGGCCCGGCCGCCCCGTTCGTGGAAGTCCGCCCGCTGGTCCGCGGCCGATCTGGTCCTGCTCGACGAGGTCGCGGGCCTGGTCGAACACCCGGACGGCTACAGCCACTTGGTCATCGACGAGGCCCAGGACCTGTCGCCGATGGAGTGCCGGGCGATCGGTCGGAGGGCCGCCTTCGGGTCGGTCACGGTCCTCGGCGACCTCGCCCAGGGGACCACGCCGTGGGCCGCGCGGGAGTGGGGCGAACTGCTCGCCCACCTGGGGAAGCCCGAGGCGTCGGTCGTGCCGTTGACCACCGGTTTCCGGGTGCCCGAGGCGGTGGTCGCACTGGCGAACCGCGTGCTGGCCCGGCTGGACGTGGGCGTGCCTCCGGGGCGCTCCCTGCGCAGGGACGGCGAGCTGCGGATCCGCCCGACGGACCCCTCGGACGTGCTGCGCGAGACGGCCGAGTGCGTCCGCCGCGCGCTCACGTACGAGGGGTCCATCGGGGTCGTCGCCGCCGACCCGGACGTCGTACGGGTGCGGGAGGCGCTCGGGGCCGCCGGGATCGAGGCCGCCGAGGTGGACCAACTGGGCGCCCGCGTCACGGTGTTGGGAGCCGGTGTCGCGAAAGGGCTCGAATACGACCACGTCGTGGCCGTGGAACCGGCCGCGATCGCGGAGAGCCACGGCGCTGGGGCAGGAGTGGGTGAGGGGCGGGGGCTGCGCCGGTTGTACGTCGTACTGACACGGGCCGTGTCCAGGCTGGACGTCGTGCACGCGCGGCCACTGCCGTTCGAATGATCCGGGTCATATGGGTGAGGGGTGGCTTGGGGTGGGCTAGGGGGTCGACCCGGTCTGCGCGGTTGCCGTGGTCGGCCCGTCCAGTACGGGGATCAACTGCTCCTCCTCGTAGGTCAGATGCGCCTCCAGTGCCAGGGTGAGGCGCTCGACCTCCTTGCGTACGTGCTCGGGGTCCACCGGGACTGTCCCAGCTGCCGGGCCTGCCGGGCCTGCCGCGCGTGCCGGGGCCGTGCCGATGACCTGTTTCAACTCCGCCGTCAGTTCGGCGATCCGCTCGTGTTCCTCGCGCAGTCGGTCGAGGACCGGGGCGAGGTCCGGGTGGCTGTCGGCCAGGAACGGGAACATGGCGATGTCCTCGCCGGTGTGGTGGTTGTGCAGCCCCTGGCAGAACGTCAGGCAGTTGATACGGAGCTGGGCGCCGAGCGTGGGGCCCGCGTTGCCGATCTCCTGGCGGATCAGGGCGAGTTCGCGCCGGAAGGCGTCGTGGATCAGCTGCACGTACTGGCCCATCGAGGAGGCGCCGACGTTCGGCGGACCGTCGCTCGGGTTCTGGTGGAGGACGACCACCGGGATGATCCGGCTGGTCCCGGCCTGGTAGTCGGCCCAGCCGGGTTCGGCCTCGACCGCGCGGGCGAACGCGTCGTCACGCGCGATCCCTTCCAGAACCTCGGCCGTGGCCTCGTACGTGAACACCCCGCTCTCGACGGTGACCTGCGGATGCGCGACCAGGTTGTGGAACCAGTCCGGATGCTTCGGAGCACCGGCCGCCGAGGCGATGACCAGCACGTCTCCGTCCCCGTCGGCGTAGTACGCGACCGGAGTCGTGTGCCGTTCCCCGGAACGGGCTCCCGTGGTGGTCAGGAGGATCAGCCGGGCGCCCTCGAAGGGGCCGCCGACCTCCCCGGCGTTGGCGCGGAATTCTTCGATGATCTGCTGGTTGAAGGCGTTGGGCATTCTTTTCTCTCTGCTGGATTCATTCCGGAAAAGGGCATGGGGAATCGCCGCGGGGCGAATTGCACACCGTGCACGGTGGAACCCGCGGTGAATTGAGCGCAGGGCGGCGCAACGGAACGCAGCGCAACAGAGCGCGGATGCGCATGCGGTGAGGAAGGTGAGGGCGCGCGACGAGACGTACAGGCACGAGACATGCAGGCACGAGACGTGCGGGCTCGCGCGCGAAGGCACACTTGGCGGCAACGTGGT
Organism: Streptomyces sp. NPDC127119; assembly: GCF_042677425.1. Classification (NCBI taxonomy): domain Bacteria; kingdom Bacillati; phylum Actinomycetota; class Actinomycetes; order Kitasatosporales; family Streptomycetaceae; genus Streptomyces; species Streptomyces sp. NPDC127119. The sequence continues at coordinate 22,688 of NZ_JBHXTO010000138.1, forward strand.
GCGGCACTGGGTGCGAGTACGCGTGGGGGTGGGGGCGGCCCTCTGGCCCGCCCGGGCCTCACTCGGAGGCCGGGAACCCTACTGTTTCTTGGCCAATGGCCGACCCGGCAGTCACGGCGAAAATGCTAGGGGAATTCGCGCGTCCAGGCAATGGTGTTCAGGAAATCAGGTGTCGCAAAGGCTCTTTTGGCGAGCCGTGACCGGTGCACGGTGGACCGCCGGCACCCCTCCGTGGTCGACTCCTTGCCATGAGTCTGTCGGTCGATGTGTACGTGCCCCGCGCGGAGGGCGGCATCGAGGTGCTGGACATTCCGCCCGGGTGCTCCGACGCGGCGGGCCGGGAGGACTGGCGCACCGAGGTGTGGGGGTCGGAACCGGTCCGTTCGCTGGGCGCGCGGTTCCTTCCGCGGCTCGCCACCGAGGACCTCACCGTGGCACCGGACGAGATGCCCGCCTTCCTCGCCGAGTGCGATCTCCTCCGTACGCATCTGGGGCGGATCGCCGGACACACCGACGACGTGAGCCGCGCCGGTGACCTGAGCCGCGCCGATGACGTGGGCTTCGCCGCCGACGTGCGCCGCAGCCTGGACAACATCGTGGCCGCGGCCCGGCGGGCGGCGGACATCGGGGGCGGGATCATCATCTGGTAGGCGACAGCCGCAGCCGCAGCCGCAGCCGCAGCCGTGGCGATGGCGATGTCGATGTCACGTTCGCGAACCCGCCGGTGTCTTCATGCCGTTCACGCTTCACGCTTCACGCCGAGCCGAAACGGCAGACGTCCGAGGAGGACCAGACACCATGGCACTACGCATCACGAAGGCGGAACTCCCCGCCGAGGTCGAGGAAGAGCTGATCAAGCAGTTCGGCACGGTCCCCGAGCCCTTCGCGGTGACCGCGCACAACCCCAAGGTCGCCCAGGACTCCTCCGAGATGGGCGGCAAGGTCAACGAGTGGGACATGGCCGACGAGGGTCTCAAGACGTTCGCGCACATGGCGGTCGCGGCACTGGTCGGCTGCGGTTGGTGCCTCGACATCAACTACTTCCAGGCGCTGAACAAGGACCTGGACCTGACCAAGGCGAGCCAGGTGCCGCGCTGGCGGGAGTCGGAGGTGTTCACCCCGCTGGAGCGGGACGTGCTGGGGTACGCCGAGGCCATGACGCACACCCCGCCGACCGTCACCGACGCGCAGTACGCGAGTCTGCTCGACCGGCTCGGCGAGGCGGCCATGGTCGAACTCACCGCGTCCGTCGCCTTCGCCAACCTGGCGACCCGGAACAACTCGGCGCACGGGATCAGCTCGCAGGGCTTCTCCGACGCGTGCGGAATCCCGCTGTCCGCGCGACTGGACGAGCGACCGGATGAGCGGTCGGATGCGCGGCTGGATGCACGGCCGGACGCGCGTCCCGCCGAGTCCGGCGTGGTGTCGACGGCATGACCGGTGACGCCGATCCGTTCGTCGTCCATCGCGCCCTGCTGTTCACGGTGGCCTACGAGATGCTCGGGTCGGCGGCCGACGCCGAGGACGTACTGCAGGAGTCCTGGCTGCGGTGGGCCGACATCGACCGTTCGCAGATACGCGACCCGAGGGCGTACCTCGTCCGGGTCGTCACACGGCAAGGACTCAACCGGCTGCGTACGTTGTCGCGCAGCCGGGAGGAGTACGTGGGTGAGTGGCTCCCGGAACCGCTGCTGACCAGCCCCGATGTCGCCGAGGACGTCGAACTCGCGGAGAGCGTGTCGATCGCGATGCTGACCGTCCTGGAGACGCTCGGGCCCACGGAACGGGCGGTGTTCGTGCTCCGCGAGGTCTTCGAGATGCCGTACGGCGAGATCGGCGAGGCCATCGGGAAGTCGGCGGCCACGGTGCGGCAGGTCGCACGGCGGGCCCGCGAGCACGTGGCCGCCCGGCGACCGCGGGTGCGGGTGAGCCCGTCGGAGCAACAGGCCGTCGTGGGACGGTTCCTGCTCGCGCTGCGGACCGGACGACTGCGGGACCTGATGGAGATCATGGCGCCGGACGTGGTGCTGGTCGCCGACGGAGGTGGGCTGGTGCCCGCCGCGACGGCTCCGGTCCACGGGGCCGAACCGGTCTCGGTGCTGCTCGCGCGCGTGAGCCAGGTGGCGGCGGTGGCCGGGACGACGACCGGGACCACGGCCGTGTGGCTCAACGGCGCACCCGCGGTACGGATCGAGATCGGCGGCGAGTCGGCAGCGGTGAGCCTCGTCGTGGAGGAGGGGCGGGTCACCCGGATCTACGTGGTGAGGAACCCGCACAAGCTGACACGGCTGGACGAGCCGGCGGAACTCGCCAGGTAGGGGGAACGGGTGGCGTGGGTGTTCCGGCGGGGCGGGGCGGATGTCCACCGCCC
>NZ_JBHXTO010000139.1:0-24977 GCF_042677425.1 Streptomyces sp. NPDC127119
GTACTGGACGTACTTGGACTTTCGCCCGGTGCAGCGAGTGGGGGTCCCCCCGGCCGGAGGCTGGGGGAGCGTGCCAGGCGTCGGCCGGCAGGCGGGAATTTGACGACAGGGCCTAGGGCCTGTCTGACAATTCCCGTCGTCGCCCGGCAGACGGGAATTTGACGACAGGCCCTGGTCCCAGCGACCGACGCTCCCTGCGCTCAGAGCCGCTGAATGATCGTCCCCGTCGACAGCGCCCCGCCCGCGCACATCACGATGAGCGCGAACTCCTTGTCCCTGCGCTCCAGTTCGTGGAGTGCCGTGGTGATGAGGCGTGCTCCGGTGGCGCCCACCGGGTGCCCGAGCGCGATCGCGCCGCCGTTCACGTTCACCTTCGCCAGGTCCTGCCCGAAGACCTGGGTCCAGCTCAACACCACCGACGCGAAAGCCTCGTTGATCTCGACGATGTCGATGTCCTTCAGCGTCATCCCGGCCTTGCCCAGGACGGCCTTCGTCGCGTCGATCGGTCCGTCGAGGTGGAAGTGCGGGTCGGAGCCGACCAGCGCCTGGGCCACGATCCGGGCGCGCGGGCGCAGCTTGAGCGCCCGCGCCATCCGTTTCGACGCCCACATGATCGCGCAGGCGCCGTCGGAGATCTGGGAGGAGTTGCCGGCCGTGTGGACGGCCGTGGGCATCACCGGCTTGAGTTTCGCCAGGGCCTCCATGGACGTGTCGCGCAGGCCCTCGTCGCGGTCGACGAGCCGCCACATGCCCTGCCCGGCGCGCTGCTCGTCCTCGGTCGTGGGCACCTGCACGGCGAACGTCTCGCGCTTGAAGCGTTCCTCGGACCAGGCGACGGCCGCGCGCTCCTGGGAGATGAGCCCGAGCGAGTCCACGTTCTCGCGCGTCAGCCCGCGGTGGCGGGCGATCCGCTCCGCCGCCTCGAACTGGTTCGGCAGGTCCACGTTCGACTCGTCGGGGAACGGCTTGCCCGGCCCGTGTTTGGACCCGGAGCCCAGCGGCACCCGCGACATGGCTTCGACGCCGCACGAGATGCCGACGTCGATGACGCCGGCCGCGACCATGTTGGCGACCATGTGCGAGGCCTGCTGCGAGGACCCGCACTGGCAGTCGACCGTGGTCGCCGCCGTCTCGTACGGCAGTCCCATCGTGAGCCAGGCCGTGCGGGCGGGGTTCATGGACTGCTCACCGGCGTGCGTCACCGTGCCGCCGACGATCTGCTCGACGCAGTCCGCGTGGATGCCGGTACGGCCGAGGAGTTCACGGTAGGTCTCGCCCAGCAGATAGGCGGGATGCAGATTGGCGAGCGCGCCACCGCGCTTGCCGATGGGGGTGCGTACGGCTTCGACGATCACGGGTTCCGCGGCCATGGGGAGTTCCTCTCCTCGGGTCACCCGCGCGGCGCGGGCGTCCCGGCCCACCCGCCACGCTGAACTAGTACGCGTTCTAGTTCTGTGTGCAGTCTGCTGACCCGGCGTCCGCCACCGCAAGGGTCGTGCAGCTCCCGAAGTCGCGATCTGCACGGAGCTTGCACAGAAGTGGCCCCCGGGCGGAAAGGAGGCGCGCATCGAGATTCGGGGTGCCGCGCCTCTTGCCTCTTGTAGAACCCGTTACTACCTTCACGGCAATTCCCGGTGCCTGATGGACCGTCAGAACCCGACCGTCGTACGACCTGGACTTCACGACCTGGAGTTGCCCATGCCCTGCCCGGCGCTGCCCGACGGGTTCGATTTCACCGACCCCGATCTGCTGCACCACCGCGTGCCCCTCCCGGAGTTCGCCGAGCTGCGCCAGGCCGAACCGGTCCGCTGGATCCCGCAGCCGGCCAACGTCGCCGGCTTCCAGGACGAGGGCTACTGGGCCGTGACCCGGCACGCCGACGTCAAGTACGTCTCCACGCACCCGGAGTTGTTCTCCTCCACCCTCAACACCGCGATCATCCGCTTCGGCCCGCACATGGAGCGGGACGCGATCGACGCCCAGCGGCTGATCCTGCTCAACATGGACCCGCCCGAGCACACCCGGGTCCGCCAGATCGTCCAGCGCGGCTTCACCCCGCGCGCCATCCGCGCCCTGGAGCGGAACCTGCACGACCGCGCGGGCCGGATCGTCGGGACCGCGCTCGCGAACGCCGGCCCCGGCGGCTCCTTCGACTTCGTCACCGAGGTCGCCAGCGAGCTGCCCCTCCAGGCGATCGCGGAACTCATCGGCATCCCGCAGGACGACCGCGCCAAGATCTTCGACTGGTCCAACAAGATGATCGCGTACGACGACCCGGAGTACGCGATCACCGAGGAGATCGGCCAGGAGGCCGCCACCGAGATCCTGGCCTACGCGATGAACATGTCGGCCGACCGCAAGCAGTGTCCGGCCAAGGACATCGTCACCACGCTGGTGGCCGCCGAGGACGAGGGCAACCTCGCCTCCGACGAGTTCGGCTTCTTCGTCCTGATGCTGGCCGTCGCGGGCAACGAGACGACCCGTAACGCCATCACGCACGGCATGCACGCCTTCCTCACCCACCCCGACCAGTGGGACCTCTACAAGCGGGAGCGCCCGGCGACCGCCGCGGAGGAGATCGTCCGCTGGGCCACCCCCATCGTCGCCTTCCAGCGCACCGCGACCCAGGACACCGAACTGGGCGGCAAGCAGATCAGGAAGGGCGACCGCGTCGGCCTCTTCTACTCGTCCGCCAACAACGACCCGGAGGTCTTCGACACACCGGAGGTCTTCGACGTCCACCGCGACCCGAACCCGCACCTCGGCTTCGGGGGCGGCGGCCCGCACTTCTGCCTCGGCAAGTCCCTGGCCACCCTGGAGATCGACCTCATCTTCAACGCGATCGCCGACGCGATGCCCGGCGTCCGTCTGGTCGGCGACCCGCGCCGGCTGCGCTCGGCCTGGATCAACGGCGTGAAGGAACTGCAGGTCGGCGTCGACTGACGGGTGCCGGCCGACGATTCCCGCCGAGCCGACCGGGCCCTCCCCCGATCGGCGAACATTTCGGGACTCGGTGAACGATTTCGATCCGCCGAGCGTCTTCACAGGTGGCACAGCCAACCCACACCTTCGAAGACTTCGAACGGAAACGCCGAGCCGTGGTCCCAGCCGAACTGTCCCCCGTCCGACAGGAGGGCGCGTGGACCGCCCGGAAGCGGGGCCTCCGACCGGTTTGGGAGCCGGTGTGGACACGGCACCGCGTGCCGCTCCTCGCCACCCTGCCGACCGCCCCGCTGTACGTGGTGTGGTGGCTGTTCCTGGCCACCGGCGGCGGCGATCTGGCCGCGCAGGAGGCCTGGGCCGACTTCGCGTCCCGGCACGGCGGCTCGGCGTACAGCCTGTTCTGGTACGGCGGGATGCACACCGCCAACTACAGCCTGATCTCGCCGTATCTGATGGCCGCCTTCGGTGTGCGCACGGTCACCGTGGCGGCCGGGCTGCTGGCCGCCTGGCTGGCCGCGGCCCTCATCGTCCGTACGGGGATCCGCCGCCCCCTGGGCCCCGCGCTGCTCGCGTCACTCGCCCTGTGGTGCAACGTCGCGTCGGGGCGTACGACGTTCGCGCTCGGCGTCGCGCTCGGACTCGCCGCCTGTGTCCTGCTGACCCGGGAGCGGCGCCTGCCGCTGGCGTGGGCGTACGCGGCGCTCGCGACCATGGCCAGCCCGGTCGCGGGTCTGTTCCTCGTCGTCGCGGGCGCCGGCTACGCCCTCGTACGGGACCGGGCTCGGGCCGCCGCGCTGATCGCTCCGCCGGTCGTGGTGGTGGGCGCGACGACCCTGCTCTTCCCGTTCGCCGGGGAGCAGCTGATGCCCGCCGCCCGGATCTGGCCGCCGGTCCTGATCGGTCTCGTCGTGCTGACGCTGGCCCCGCGCGGCTGGCGGGTCCTGCGCTGGGGCGCTGTCGTGTACGCGGCGGGGACGGTCCTCACCTACCTGGTGCCCTCGCCGGTCGGCACGAACGTGGAGCGGCTGGCGGAGCTGTTCGCCCCGGCGGCACTGCTGGCCGCGCTCCTCGCGGTGCCGAGGTCGGGGCCCGCCCAGCGGAGGCGGCGCGTCGCGCTGACCATGGCGCTGGTGTTCTCCGTGGGCTGGGTCGCCAAGAAGACCGTCGACGATCTGGCGGTGTCGACCGTGGTGCCCGCCTGGGCCCACGACACCACCAGCGTCGTGGAGGCCCTGGACCGGCTCGGCGCGGACCGTACGCGCGTCGAGGTGGTCCCGGCCCGCAACCACCGCGAGGCCACCGCGCTGGCCCCGCACGTGAACCTGGCGCGGGGCTGGAACCGGCAGCTGGACATGGAGCGGGGCCGGCTCTTCTACGACGGGACGTTCTCGGAGAAGACGTACCGGGAATGGCTCGACCGGTGGGCCGTCGGCTTCGTGGTGCTGCCCGAGGGGAAGCCGGACGGCTTCGCGGAGGACGAGGCGCGCCTGGTCAGGGGTGGCACGCCGTGGCTGGAGCCGGTGTGGCGCGACCCGAACTGGCGGGTCTACCGGGTGCGCGGGGCGGTACCGCTGGTGTCGGCGCCCGCCTCGGTCGTCCGGGCCGACAGCGCGGCGGTCGTGGTGCGGGTCCCGCACCCCGGCCCGGTGACCGTGCGGGTCGCGTTCTCGCCCTGGCTGTACGCCGAGGGGGGCTGCCTCGAAAAGGAGGGCGAGTTCACGCGGCTGACGGTGACCGAGCCGGGCCGGTACCGGATCAGCTCGGGGTACGGCCCTTCGCCGGGCCCGGCCCCGCGGTGCTGACCGCGTCCGCGTCCGCGGCCTCCCCGTCCTTCTCCGCGACTGCGGCCTCCCCGCCCCTCTCCGCGGTTCCGGCCTCCCCGGAGGCTCCTTCCGCCGCCTTCGTGAGCGCGTGCGGGCGGGGCCTGGGCCCCTGGAGCAGGTAGGTCAGTCCGAAGCCGGCGCCGACGACGGCCGCGCCGCCCACCGCGTCCAGCACCCAGTGGTTGCCGGTCGCCACGATCGCGGAGACCGTGAACAGCGGGTGCAGCAGCCCGAGGGCCTTCATCCACCACCTGGGGGCGATGATCGCGATGACGAGCCCGCACCACAGCGACCAACCGAAGTGCAGCGAGGGCATCGCCGCGTACTGGTTGGTGAGCGCGGTCAGCGTCCCGTAGTCCGGCTGGGAGAAGTCCTGCACACCGTGCACGGTGTCGATGAAACCCAGGCCGGGCATCAGCCGCGGCGGGGCCAGCGGATAGAGCCAGAACCCGACGAGCGCGAACAGCGTGGCGAAACCGAGCGCCGCGCGGGCCCAGCGGTACTCGGCGGGCCGGCGGGCGTACAGGACGCCGAGCACGGTCAGCGGGACCACGAAGTGGAACGACGTGTAGTAGAAGTTGAAGAAGTCCTCCAGCCACCCGACCTTCACGACCGCGTGGTTGACCCAGTGCTCGATGTCGATGAAGAGGAACTTCTCGATCGAGTGGATCTGCTCGCCGTGCTGTTCGGCGGTGGCCCGGCCCCCGGTGTTGGTGCCGCCGGTCGCCGCGAGCCTGACCTGCTGGTACGCGGAGTAGCCGACGCGGATCAGCAGCAGTTCGAGCAGGAGGTTCGGCCGGGTGAGGACCCGGCGCAGGAAGGGCAGCAGCGGGACGTGCCTGAACCGGGTGGGCACCGGCCGCGCGTACTCGGTCGGGACGGGCGAGCGGTAGTACTCCGACGTACGGGACAGAAACGGAACCACGGTCGCGGCGGCGAGGGCGGCGAGCAGGACGACGTTGTCGCGCAGCGGGTACAGCGACTCCATGTTCGGCAGCATCATCTTGGCCGGCAGGGTCATCACCAGGACGACGGCGACCGGCCACACGTACCGGTCGCCCGCCTTCTTGCCGACACGGCCGACCAGCGCGAGCAGCACCCACAGCAGCTGGTGCTGCCAGGTGGTCGGCGCGACGGCGACGGCGACGCAGCCGGTGACCGCGACCGCGAGCAGCAGCTGCCCGTCGCGGGCGTAGCGCACGGCGCGGCGCAGACCGAGCACGGCGACGGCGGTGCCGAGCACCAGGAAGAGCCCGATCTCCAGCGGCCCCTCCATGCCGAGCCGCAGCAGCGCCCCGTGCAGCGACTGGTTGGCGAGATCGTCGGCGGGCCGCCCGAGCCCGACCCCGGCCAGGTGATGCACCCAGTACGTGTACGAGTCGTGCGGCATCGCGGCCCACGCGAGCGCGGTGAGCGCGGCGAAGGTGAGTCCGGAGGAGACGGCGGCCCGGCGGCGGCCGGTGAACCACAGGAGCGGCGCGAACAGCAGGACGGTGGGCTGCAGGGCCGCGGCGAGGCCGATCAGCACCCCGCTCGCCCGTTCCCCGCGCACGGCGAAGCAGCCGAGGAGCACGAGCAGGACCGGGATGATGCTGGTCTGACCGAGGTAGAGGGTGTTGCGCACGGGCAGGGACAGCATCAGCAGGCTGATGGCGACGGGGGCGGCCAGCAAAGCGGTACGGCGGCTCACGGGCTGGGGGAGGGCGCGGGCGGCGACCAGGCCGAGGGCGACCACCAGCAGCAGGGTGCCGAAGGTCCAGCCCCAGCCGAGGGCCTGTTCGGCCGCCTTGGTGAGAGGCTTGAGGACGAGTCCGCCGAAGGGTGTGCCGGTGAAGCGCGTCGAGTCGTACAGCGAACCGTTCACATGCAGGACGCCGTCGGGTCCGACCCAGGTCTCCAGATCCGTCAGGCGCTCGCCCCGGGGCGTACTCAGGACGACGGCGACCTGTCGTACGGCCAGGACCGCGGCGATGAGCCACAGGCCCGCGCGGACCAGGCCCAGCCGCGCTCTGGCCGCCTCGGGCGCCGTCGCCCCGAAGGGATCACCTGGTCGTCCGCCGTGCTCCACATTTGCCACGTGCCGTCGGCCCTCCCGCCCCGTTCGTCCTCTACGCCCCATGGGCCCCAAGAGTCCCGGGGGTCCCGTGCGTCTGTTTCCTGTTCGAACACTAAGAGGCTCGCACCACCTCCGATGTGAGACGCGGGCAACCCCCTCTTCACCTGACGTCCTCCATTCTTTTGTCCCGATGGAGGTGTTGTAAGGCCGAAGAGAGCCGCCGTCACGCCGCCACGCGCGGCCGTGACGGGAATACAACCACCCAACCCGCCGGGAACCGGCTATATTCGGCTACCGAACTAATTAGCGCGTCTAACTAGACAGACGAAAGGTTTACCGCATGACCGAGCCGCAGCTCTGGCACGACGTGGACGACTACTTCACCGGGCTCCTCGCCCCGCCGGACACCGCCCTGACCGAGGCGCTGCGCGACAGCGACGCCGCCGGACTTCCGCAGATCAACGTCGCCCCGAACCAGGGCAAACTGCTGCATCTCCTCGCCGTGATCCAGGGCGCGACCCGCATCCTGGAGATCGGCACGCTCGGCGGCTACAGCACGATCTGGCTGGCCCGCGCCCTCCCCGAGGACGGCCGGCTGATCACCCTGGAGTACAGCGAACAACACGCCGAGGTGGCCCGGCACAACCTCGCACGGGCCGGTCTGGACAAGATCACCGAGGTCCGGGTGGGGCCGGCCCTGATCGGCCTGCAGACGCTGGCCGACGAGGACCCCGCGCCCTTCGACGTGGTCTTCATCGACGCGGACAAGGTGAACAACCCGCGCTATGTGGAGTGGGCGCTGAAGCTCACGCGGCCGGGCAGCCTGATCATCCTCGACAATGTCGTCCGCGAGGGCGCCGTCACCGACGCCACCACCGACGACCCGAGCGTGCGCGGCACCCGCGAGGCGCTCGACCTCTTCGCCGCGCATCCCAAGGTGACCGCCACGGCGATCCAGACGGTGGGAGTGAAGGGGTACGACGGGTTCGCGCTGGCACGCGTACTGCCGTAGGCGGCGCGCTCAGCGCTCTCCCGCACCCCGGGGGCCTCAGACCCCGTGTGGGCCTCAGAGCCGGGGGCCTCAGACCTCGTGGTAGAAGCCCACGTTCACGCTGCGCGGGCCCGTACGGTCGTGGATGACCAGCTCGCCCGAACCACCCATGGGCAGCTTCGCCGTCCCGCCGTACGGCAGCGGCTGCAGGACTCCGCCGCCTCCGCCGACCAGCGTGAACCGCACCTCGGACGACGGGTCGTCGTGCGTGCCCCGCAGCCAGGTCACCTGCCAGGTCCCCTCGGGCCCACACAGGAACTCCAGGTGGACCCGCGAGACGAACAGCCAGTCGTCGGGCGTCGCGAGGCGGCACGCGCCCCGGTCGCGCCCCACCCGCAGCACGGCGCCCGGCTCGCTCGGCGCGTCGGCCATCTGCATTCCGGCCGTCGCGCCGGCGTCCGTCCCGGACACCGAGGCCATGGTGAGTTCGAGCACGTGCGCTCCTTCGTTCCCGCGCGTTCCGCATTCCGACGTTCCGCGTTCCGACGTTCCGATTGTCCCGCGCCGGGACGTGTTCGACGCCCGGCGACGTATCGCCGCCGAATGATAGAGCGCCGACGCGTTCGACGTCCGGCACAGTCGCATACCGCTCCGCACAGTCCATACCGTGCGGCACGGCCGCATACCGCTCGCCGGTCCCGCGCGGCCTCCGACGGGGCTTCCGGCACGTGCTTCCGGCAGCGCTTCCAGAACGGCGTCCGGCACAATGGACGTATGACCGAGCGCAAACCTCCCGGGGTCGGCTTCGAGTCCTGGGTCGACCGGCAGATCCGCGAGGCGGAGGCACGCGGCGAGTTCACCGAACTCGTCGGTGCGGGCAAGCCGTTGCCGAGCGGCCCCGACACCTCGTACGACGAACTGTGGTGGATCAAGCAGAAGATGGCCCGTGAGGGCATGTCCGTGCTGCCTCCGACGCTGGCGCTGCGCAAGGAGGCGGAGGACGCGCTGGAGCAGGCCGCCGCGGCGCCGTCGGAGCGGGTGGTGCGGCGGATCGTCACGGAGATCAACGCGAAGATCCGCGAGATGATGTTCAAGCCGCCACCGGGCCCGCCGCTGGGCCTCAAGCCGTACGACGTGGAGGAGATCGTCCGCGCGTGGCAGGAACGCCACACGGCCTGACCCCGACGAACACGGCCGATCGGGCCGACGGTCCGTGCCACGTACGCGCCCACGAGTGAGGCCCCGCCCGGTGCGTCACCCGGGCAGGGCCTCTCTGCTCGATCAACTCGGTCCGGCTCAACCGGCCTACCGCGCAAGCCGGTTGCGCGGATGATGCGGTCGGGCGGCCGGGCGGCCGGGGTCAGATCCTCAGCAGCCGTTCCGTCAGTTCGCGGTAGTCCTTCAGGGCCAACCGCAACTGCTCCGTGTCGGCCTTGTCGTCGCCGCTCTGCCAGGACGTGCTCAGGGCGCGGCGCCGCTGGGTGACGGCCTCGGTGAACCGTTCGGCGACCTCCTGGAGGACCCGGTCCGCCTCCTCGACCGAGCCGCGTGGCCCGTCGACGAACCCGGCGACCGCGTGATGCAGTTGCTGCGACCACTTGTCGCCCTCGTCGTGCGGCATGAGCCGCCCGCCGGAGTCCGACCCGGCCCTGGTCCCCGCGTTCACCCGCGCCTCGGCGCCGAGAATGCCCTCGCGGGACGCGCCGCTCCGGCCGCCCGTGCCCCTCCCGGTGTCGGGGGCGGTGGCAGGGGTTGCGGCAGGGGCGGGGGCGGCGGCAGGGGCGGGGACCGTGGCACCTGTGGTCCTGGCGGCAGTGGCGGCACCCTTCCCCTTGACGCCCGCGCGCCCCGGTGAACGGTCCTGCTCAGGGGTGCGCGGGCCGGCCGGGACGCGCCCGCCGACCACGGTGTCCTGGCCGTCCCGGACGCGCTCCTGGGACGCCGTGTCCCGGCCTCCCAGCGCGTCGTCCCGCGTGCCGGATCCCGTCCCGGGGGCGCGGGTCGCGGCCTCGGGTCCCGCCGCGCCGCCCGTACCCGGCGTCCTGGTCACCTCGCCCCGCTCGTCGCGCTCGTCCCGTCGATCCTTGAAAGGTCCTGCCGTGGTGTTGTCCGGCATACGTCTCAACTCCCCTTCACATGGCGCCTGTTGAGCGCCCACGGCGCGTGCGAACGGCCGCGGGAGCTGTCGGTTCGAGTGGTCTCGGCCGTTTCCTCGCCGCCGTCCCCGTCGGCCTTCCGCAGCTGCGCCCTGCCGGCGCGCGCGGAGGTGGTCGAGGAGGTGGTCAGGGCCTCGAAGAGCGCACGGGCCTCGACCAGGGACTCACGCAGCTCCTCCGTGTCGGCCCAGTCGGCGCCGGCGCCGTTCGGGTGCGCGGCCAGGTGGACACGGCGGTAGCCGTTCACGTGGTGCGCGTGGTGCACGGAGAGCGCGGAGAGCTGCTCCTCGTACCGGTCGCCCGCCGGGAAGCCGCGCGCGCCCGCCACCTCGGCGACCAGCCGGTCCGCCTCGACGACGGCGTCGCGCGGCGAGTCGACGAACTGTTCCTGGATCGCGGTCCAGCGGACCGTGTAACGGTCGAGCGCCGCGGGCTCCAGCGGCTGCTGCTGCAGCGAACCGTGCCGCTGCACGCGCTCCTCGAGCTCGCGCTCGGCGGCCTGCGAGTCGCCGTCGTGCCGGGCGAGTGCCCGGTCGTACTCGGGCCCGAAGCGCCGCTTCAGGCTCTGCCCGCCGCCCGCCCCGCGGGCCATCACGAGCCGAGCGATCACGGCGGCGACGACGGCCACCACGATCACGATCAGAACGATGATCACGCCTGTGGACATGGATTGCCTTCCGGGTTCTGGGCCCAGCGGGCCGCTTCTTCCGTCTGGTTGCCCGGACTTCGGCTGCCAAACGGCCCATGGCCGGATCCACGTCACGAGAACCCCAACACGAGAACCCCAAGTGGGCTTTGGATCACCTCACTTGGCGAGCCACGCCCGCCCGGCCGGCTTCGGCGCCGAGTCCGCGTAGGGCCGTTCGGCGTCGGAACCGCACAGCTCGGAGTTCAGTTCCGTCACGAGCTGGGCGAGGTCGGTGGGACGGTCCGGGCCCCACCAGTCACCGAGGAGTTCGGCGAGGGACTCCTCCCGGGCCGCGGCCAGCCTCTCGGCCACCTGACGCCCCTGTTCGGTGAGAACGAGGTCCAGTCCCTCCCGTACGCCCAGACGCCGCTCCTCCACCTGGCGTGCGGCCGCGATGACGATCTGCAGGGGCACCCCGCTGTGTTCGGCGAGGGCGGCGGGCTCGGCCCAGCCGTAGCGTCTGATGCGCAGCAGCAGCCAGCTCGCGGCGGGCAGCAGGTCGTACCCGGCGCGGGCGGTGATCTTCTCGTAGATCTGCCGCCGCCCCTCCCGGGTGCCCAGCACGGACAGCGCACGGCACACCTCGTCGTACGAGGAGCGCTCCACGGGGTTGCTGGCGAGCGTCTGGGTGGCGTCGGGCGCCGTCACCGAGCCCCGCAGCCTGTCCTCGCGCAGGAACCAGGCGAGCACGAAGCCGACGGCGGCGACCGGGGCCGCATACAGGAAGACGTCCGTGATGGAGACGGCGTACGCCTCGACGACGGGTGGCCGGAGCGCGGCAGGCAGTTCCACGATGATCTTCGGGTCGGATTTGAGCGCGTCGGCGCCCACACCGGGCGGGAGGGTCTGCCCGCGGAGCACGTCGGCGAGTTCACTGCTCAGCCGGCTCGTGAAGACCGAGCCGAAGATGGCGACCCCGAACGAGGCGCCGATGGAGCGGAAGAAGGTGGCGCCGGAGGTCGCGACGCCCAGATCCTCGTACGAGACGGCGTTCTGCACGATCAGGACGAGGACCTGCATCACCAGCCCCAGGCCGAGGCCGAAGACGAGGAAGTACAGGCTCATCTCGGCCGTGGAGCTGTCCACGTCGAGCCGGTGCAGGAGCAGCAGCCCGAGGGCGGTGACGGCGGTGCCCGCGATGGGGAACACCTTCCAGCGGCCCGTCCGGCTGACGATCTGCCCGGAGACGGTCGAGGAGACCAGCAGCCCGGCCACCATCGGCAGCATGTGCACACCCGACATGGTGGGCGACACACCCTGGACGACCTGCAGGAACGTCGGCAGGTACGTCATCGCGCCGAACATCGCGAAGCCGACGACGAAGCTGATCACCGCGGCGAGGGTGAAGGTGCGGATGCCGAACAGTTTCAGCGGGAGCACGGGCTCGGCGGCGCGGCGCTCGACGGCCACGAACGCCACGGCGAGGACGACGCCGAGGACCGCGAGGCCGATGATCTGCGGCGAGCCCCAGCCCCAGGTGTTGCCGCCGAGCGAGGCGACGAGGACCAGGCAGGTGGCGACGGCCGCGATCAGGAACGTACCGAGGTAGTCGATCGTGTGCTTCCGGGAGCGGACCGGGATGTGCAGGACCGTGGCGATGACGGCGAGCGCGACGATCCCGACGGGGAGGTTGACGTAGAAGACCCAGCGCCAGCTCAGATGCTCGGTGAACAGCCCGCCCAGCAGCGGCCCGAGGACACTGGTCGCGCCGAAGACCGCGCCGAACAGCCCCTGGTACTTGCCCCTCTCCCGGGGCGGGACGATGTCGCCGACGATCGCCATCGACAGCACGATGAGCCCGCCGCCGCCGAGGCCCTGAAGCGCGCGGAAGGCGATCAGCTGGGGCATGTTCTGCGCCATGCCGCACAGCGCCGAACCGGTCAGGAAGATCACGACGGCGACCTGGAACAGCTTCTTGCGGCCGTACTGGTCGCCGAGCTTGCCCCAGAGCGGGGTGGCGGCCGTGGAGGCCAGCAGATACGCCGTGACGACCCACGACAGATGGTCGAGCCCGCCGAGATCGCTGACGATGGTCGGCAGCGCGGTCGACACGATGGTCTGGTCGAGCGCGGCGAGCAGCAGCCCCAGGAGCAGCGCCCCGATCGACACGAGGACCCCGCCCTGCATGTGCGGAGGAACGGCGGTGGCGCCGCGCGAGTGATCCCGTGGATGACGGCCCTGAAGACCGTCAGGGGGAGCGTCGGGCACGCCCCCCTCACCCCTTCCGCCACCCCTGCTGCCGCCCCTGTCGTGCGCATCCTCGGCCATGAAGACCTCCCGGCCACGAGAATCCCGTTCCTCTTCCATCCTGGTCGGTGTGACCGGTTATGGCCTGTTGAATTCGGCCAGGAGTTCGGGATTCCGGGGGTAACCGGGAGATTGTGTGGAGGGGGTCTGCATAATCGCTGGAGTTCGTACGGGGAAGGATGCACGACGTGAGCGACCGGAGCGGTCATATATGCCCGGAATGCGGGGCACCGAGGGAGTCGGGGGGCTCCCCCACATGCGGCTGCGCCCGCAGAGCGGCGGACGAACTCCTGGAGACCCGGTCCGCCGAGACGGCGGCCGCGGAGGACTTCGATCCGCTGCGCATCCGCCCCTACGTGGACCTGGAAGTACACGCGGAGGGCGCCGCGGCGGGCGCCGGTAGCGGCCCGCAGGCGTCTCCGGCGCCGGAGGCCGGTCACGGGCCGGACGACCGGGCGACGGTCGCGATCCCCCTCCAGCGCACCCCGCCCGACGACTTCCCGCACACCCACGCCGCCGCCGACGGTTACGACGGCCCCGCGGACTCCTCGGACGCGCCCGGGAACACGGGCCGCCGGCGTCGTTTCGTGCTCGTGGGAGCCGGCGCCACGGCAGTCGTGGTCGCGGCGGCCGGGTTCGCGAGCGGACTGTTCTCGTACGAGTCGCCGTCGCGCAACGGCGCGGCCCCGGACGACATACGCGCGAGCGTGCCGGACACGGCGGTGGACGAGCCGTCCTCGTCGGACTCCGGGTCACCGTCGGAGTCGGCGTCGGAATCGGCGTCCGCGTCGGCGAGCGAGAGCCCGACGCCGTCGGCCTCGGAGTCGCCGAGCGCGTCGGCCACCCCGTCCAGGACGACCGCGACGACGCGCGCGCCGTCGCCCGAGAACTCGGTCAGCGCCGAGCCGTCGTCCGCCGCCCCGACGGACAAGGCGGGCCCGGCGGTGCTGCGCCGCGGCGACGAGGGCCCCGAGGTCACCGAACTACAGCTGCGCCTCAAGCAGTTGGCCCTCTACGTGGGCGACGCGGACGGCGACTACGACAACCGCACGGAGAACGCGGTACGCAACTACCAGTTCACCCGGGGCCTGGACGAAGAACAGGGCGTCTACACCGAAGAAACCCGCACCCGCCTGGAATCAGAAACAACAGAACCCTGACCCCGCCCCGCCCCGCCCTCAGGAGCGCGGGGAACGACGCAGCCTTCGCCGGTCAGGGGCGCGGGGAACGGCGCAGTCTTTGGCTTTTAGGGCCGCAGGGAACGACGCAACCTTCGCCTGCCAGGGGCGCGGGGAACGGCGCAATCTTTCGCCTTCACGCACACGGACAACGCAGCGGTCCCCCACCCTCAGGGGCGCGGGGAACGGCGCAGTCTTTTGCCTTTACAGGGCACGGGCAACGGCGCAGCCCTGTCGCTTTTAAGGGGCGCGGGGAACTGCGCGACCAGCCCCCACCGGACCCGCACCCGACACACAACCCCAGCCAACCCCCACCCCACGACACCCCGCCCCGGCAGGGGCCCGTCACACCATCCGCAACCGAACTCCCCCACCCTCCAACCCCTCGACCCGAACCCCCCGAAGGTCCCGGACAACCGCATCGGGCCGATGAAACCCGGCCCGAGCCCCCACCCCCACCACCCGCATCCCCGCGGAGCGCCCCGCCGAGATCCCCGCCCCCGAGTCCTCGAACACCACACACTCCTCGGGCGCGACCCCCAACTCCGCCGCCCCCTTCAAGAACCCCTCGGGGTCCGGCTTGCTCGCCCCCACGGACTCCGCGGTGATCCGCAGGTCGGGCAGCGCGAGCCCCGCCGCTCCCATCCGCGCGGCGGACAGCCCGACGTCCGCCGACGTGACGAGCGCGTGCGGCACCCCCAGCTCCCGCAGGGACGCGAGGAACTCCCCCGCCCCCTCGATCGCCACGACCCCGTCCATGTCGGCGGTCTCCTCGGCGAGCATGCGCGCGTTGTCGGCGTAGTTCTGCTCCATGGGCCGGTTCGGCAGCAGCACGGCCATGGACGCGTACCCCTGCCGCCCGTGGACGACCTTCATGACCTCGTTCCCGTCGAGCCCGTGCCGGTCGGCCCAGCGGCGCCAGACGCGCTCGACGACGGCGTCCGAGTTGACGAGGGTGCCGTCCATGTCCAGCAGCAGGGCGCGGGCGGTCAGCACGGTCGAGGCCGTCATCGGCTTGCTCCAAAAAGCGTGGGATCGAAAAGGGCGTGGGATCGAAGCGCGGATCGGAACGCGCGTCGAGGCGTGGACCGGGGCGCGAGGAGGACCCCGCACACCTCCGGGGGAACAAGGTGGCCCCGCCCGCCGGTCAGGGAGTGCGAGCGGGGACCACTTTGTTTCTCCACGGTACAAAACAAAGGAGTGATCCCGCTACCCGGGGGTCCCCTTCCATTCCGCACGAGGACATGACAAAGCAGGCAGCCCGCTCCAGGAATCCCGCCGAACATCTTGTCGTGTCATGCCCACGTCATTAACTTCTCACCTGACGCACATCTCCCGGAAACCGGCCCCCGCGAGCATTCAGTCGCTCGCAGGTCAACTTCCCCCCACCCCTAGGGAGTTCGCATGCCGAAGGTCTACGCGCGTCGACGGCTGAGTCTAGTGGCCGCCTTCGCCGGTTTGATAGCCATGGTCGGGCTTTTCAACGGCCCGGCCGCCTCCGCCGCGCTGCCCACCCCGGTCAGCGCCGCCACCGCCCGCACCTACCTCGCCTCGCTGACCGTGGCGACCGAGGACCGTACCGGGTACGACCGCGACCTCTTCCCGCACTGGATCACGATCAGCGGCACCTGCAACACCCGCGAGACCGTACTGAAGCGTGACGGTACGAACGTCGTCACCAGCTCCGCCTGCGCGGCCACCAGCGGCTCCTGGTACTCCGTCTACGACGGCGCCACCTGGACCGCCGCCTCCGACCTCGACATCGACCACCTCGTGCCGCTGGCCGAGGCCTGGGACTCCGGCGCCGACAGCTGGACCACCGCGCGGCGCCAGGCCTTCGCCAACGACCTGACCCGCCCCCAGCTCATCGCCGTCACGGACAACGTGAACCAGTCGAAGAGCGACCAGGACCCGGCCGAGTGGATGCCGTCCCGCACGGCCTACGCCTGCACGTACGTACGCGCCTGGGTCCAGGTGAAGTACTACTACGACCTCTCCGTCGACTCCGCGGAGAAGAGCAAGCTCACCTCGGTCCTCAGCGGCTGCTGACCCGGCCCGGAACCCGTATCGGACCCGTATCGGATGCGGATCGGATGCGGATCGGACCCGTACGGCTCGCGATCTCCCGCCATCTCACGCGATCTCTCGCCGGAACCTCCCCACCGGCCTCCGTCGTTCCGTACCGTACGGGGCGACGGAGGAGGGTGATCACGTGGCGAGCCTGCGCCTGGGTCCATTGCTGAGGTATGTCGACGGCTCGTCCGCGACCGTGTGGGTCGAGGCGAGCCGTCCGGCCACCGCCGAGGTGCGCTGCGCGGACGGCTCCGGCGGTGAGTCCCGTACCTTCCAGGTGTCGGGCCACCACTACGCCCTGATCCCGGTCACCGGACTGACACCGGGCACGACCACCGCGTACGAGGTGCTGTTCGACGGGGAGCGCGTCTGGCCCCTCCCCGGCTCCCCCTTCCCGCCCTCGGCCATCCACGCCCCCGTGGACGACCACGAGACCGTCCGCGTCGCCTTCGGCTCCTGCCGCTGGGCCTCACCGCCCGAGGGCGAGAAGGACCCGGTCGGCCCGGACGCGCTGGACACCCTCGCGGCCCGGATCACCGCGGACCCGCAGGGCGAGCGCCCGGACGTCCTCCTGCTGCTGGGCGACCAGGTGTACGCGGACGAGGTGTCCAAGGCCACCCGCCACTGGCTGCAGGCCCGCCGCGGCCTGGACCAGCCGCCCGGCGCCGAGGTCGCGGACTACGAGGAGTACACGCACCTCTACTACGAATCGTGGCTCGACCCCGAGGTCCGCTGGCTGCTCTCCACCGTGCCCAGCTGCATGATCTTCGACGACCACGACGTCATCGACGACTGGAACACGAGCGAGGCCTGGGTCGCCGACATGCGGGACACCCCCTGGTGGCGCGAGCGCGTGCTCAGCGGCCTGATGTCGTACTGGGTCCACCAGCACCTCGGCAACCTCTCCCCCGACCGCCTCGCCGAGGACCCCCTGTACGAGGAGGTCCGCGCCACGCCCGACGGCACCGACGCCCTGCGCGCGTTCGCCGCCCGGGCCGACGCCGTCCCGGCCTCGGTCCGCTGGAGCTACCGCCGCGACTTCGGCCGCACCCGTCTCATGATGGTCGACAGCCGCGCAGCCCGCGTCCTCGACGAGCAGAACCGCTCGATGCTCGACCCGGCGGAATGGGAGTGGCTGCGCGAGCAGATACAGGACGGCCGTGTACGGGACGAGCAGGCCCCCGACGGCGCCGGCGCCTACGACCACCTCCTCATCGGCACCTCCCTGCCCTGGCTGCTCCCGAACCTCGTGCACGACGCGGAGGCGTGGAACGCCGCGATGTGCCGGGGCGAGCGGGGTGGGCGCTGGGCGCGGCGGGGGGAGAAACTGCGGCGGGCGGCCGACCTGGAGCACTGGGCCGCGTTCCCGTCGTCCTTCGACCAGCTGGCGGAGCTGATCGCCGAGGCCGGTTCGGGGCCGCACGCGCCCGCGACGGTCTGCGTGCTGTCCGGGGACGTGCATCACGCGTACGTCGCCGAGCCGGTCTGGAGGGAGGGCCTTGCGGGCCCCGACGCCCGGGTGGTCCAGCTGACCTGCTCTCCCGTCCACAACTCCATCCCGCCGTACATAAGGGTCGGCTTCCGCTTCGGCTGGAGCGGGGTGGGGCGGGCGCTCGGCCGTCGTTTCGCCCGGCACGGCAGGGTCGCGGCTCCGCCGGTGGACTGGCGGAAGACCGGCGGGCCCTGGTTCGGCAACCAGCTGATGACGCTGACGCTGAGCGGGCGTTCGGCCCGGCTGCGGCTCGATCACGCGCGTGAGGAGCGCGGGGGTGGGGCACGGTTGCGGACGATTGTGGAGTCCGTCCTGAGCTGAGCGCGCCCCTGGGGGCGGGTGGTCGGCTGCCGGCCCGGTGGGGGGCCGGGCCGGCAGTTCCCCGCGCCCCTCGCCTCCCCGCGCCCCTCGCCGGGCGCCGCCCCTGACGTGGCGCTGCCGCCGACGAGGTCTCGTACGTCTATTGCACGTGTTGCCCGTGATGTTGGTGCTTGGTGCGCTTGAGTCCCGAGCGTCCCGTGAGGCATGCCACAACCAGCACCGTTGATCCGCTTCAGGGGTCGGTTCCCGTGGTGTGCGACGGCATGATGATGCGGACCGTCCGCTTCCGCCGGGACGGTGAGCCGCGCATGCCCCACCTGTCCGGGAGTCACCCCCTTGTCGGAACCAACAGACCGCCTCTCCGTGTCCCTGGTCGGCGCCGGACCGCGCGGTACCAGCGTGCTGGAACGCCTGTGCGCCTCCGCGCCCGAACTCCTCACGCCCGGAACGCGTCTGACGGTCCACGTCGTCGATCCCTCCCCGCCGGGTCCCGGCCGCGTCTGGCGCACCGCACAGCCCGCCGAGCTGCTGATGAACACCGTGGCCTCCCAGGTCACCCTCTTCACCGACGACAGCGTGGACTGCTCGGGCCCGATACGCCCCGGACCGGGCCTGCACGCCTGGGCGGACGGACAGGCCGGAGGACAACCGGGCGGGGAGGCCGCAGGACAGTCGGGCGGGCAGGCGGTCGGTCCGCTGGGACCGGACGACTATCCGACGCGGGCCCAGTACGGCCAGTACCTGGAGTGGGTCTTCGGCGAGGTGGTCCGCTGTGCGCCGCCCGCGTTGCGGATCGAGACGCACCGGGCGCGCGCGACCCGCCTCGACAACTCGGCCGACGGCCTCCAGACCCTCGTGCTCGACGACGGCCGCGTCCTGACGGGCCTGGCGGCCGTGGTGCTCGCCCAGGGCCATCTGCCGGCCGTGGCGGACCAGGCACAGGAGCGGCTGTCCGCGCACGCCGAGCGGCACGGGCTGCGTCACGTTCCGCCCGCCAACCCGGCGGACCTCGACCTCTCCTCCGTACTCCCCGGCGAGACCGTCCTGCTGCGCGGCCTCGGCCTCAACTTCTTCGACCACATGGCCCTGTTGACGACGGGCCGCGGCGGCCGTTTCGCGCGCACCCCGGCCGGTACGCGCTACCTCCCCTCGGGCCGCGAGCCGCGTCTGGTGGCCGGCTCCCGCCGCGGCATCCCGTATCAGGCGCGCGGTGACAACGCGAAGGGCCCGTACGGCCGTCATCTCCCGCTCGTACTCACCCCGGAGGCCGTCTCCGGCTTCCGCAAGCGCGCGGACTCGGGCGACGCGCCCGACTTCCTCACGGAGATATGGCCGTTGGTGGCGAAGGAGGTCGAAACGGTCTACTACGAGACCCTGCTGGCCCGCGGCGCCGCCGACCTCCCGGGGACACCGGCGGTACGCGGCTTCCGTGAGCGCTTCCTCGCCGTTCCACACCGGGACCCTCAAGAGGCAGTGGTGCTGGACGAGTTCGGGGTTGCCGCCGCCGACCGCTGGTCCTGGGACCGCGTCTCACGCCCGCACGGCGGACGGGTCTTCACCGGCCCCGCCGACTTCCGGGGCTGGCTGCTGGCCCATCTGCGCGAGGACGCCGAACAGGCCGCGCTCGGCAATGTCGACGGCCCCCTCAAGGCCGCTCTGGACGTGCTGCGCGACCTGCGCAACGAACTGCGGCAGATCGTCGACCACGGCGGCCTCGCGGGTTCCTCACGCCGGGAGCACCTGGACCGCTGGTACACCCCGCTCAACGCGTTCCTGTCCATCGGCCCGCCCCGGCGCCGTATCGAGGAGATGGCGGCGCTCCTCGAGGCGGGTGTGCTGGAGGTGATCGGCCCGCGCCTGGAGGTGCGGGCCGAGGACGGGGCGTGGGTGGCGCACTCCCCCGACGTGCCCGGCTCGACCGTGTCGGCGACCACGCTCGTCGAGGCCCGGCTGCCGGAGCCGGACCTGCGGCGCACCGCCGACGCGCTGCTCGCCCGGCTGCTGAAGACGGGCCAGTGCCGCCCGCACACGGTGGACGGCTACGAGACCGGGGGGCTGGACGTGACACAGCGCCCGTATCACCTGATAGATCGTCAAGGGCTGCCGCACGCACGGCGGTTCGCGTTCGGGGTGCCCACGGAGGGGGTGCACTGGGTGACCGCGGCCGGGGTCCGTCCAGGGGTGGACTCGGTCACCCTGTCGGACGCCGACGCGGTGGCGCGGGCGGTCCTGCGCACGGCCGCCGCCGAGGTCGGACGGGGCGCGGAGACGAAAACGGAACCCGCATCGACACCCGTATCGACCGAAAAGCCATGGCCCAAAGTTGAACTTGCAAGCATTGAATAGGCAGACCTAACGTAGAGCACTCACTCGGTTACGTCCCCCACCGGTCCTCCATGGGCCGTACAGACACCGAAGGAGTCATCCCACATGACCGGACGCCTCAACAGCGCCCAGCCATACGCGATCGGCCTGTTCCGCATGGTCGTCGGCCTGCTCTTCGCCTGCCACGGAGCCGTCTCGCTGCTCGGCGTGCTCGGCGGCCTGAACGGCAAGGGCGCCACCGTCGAGACCGGCGCCTGGCCCAACTGGTACGCGGCCGTCATCGAACTCGTCGGCGGCACCCTGGTCCTGCTCGGCCTCGGCACCCGTATCGCCGCGTTCATCGCCTCGGGCGCGATGGCCTACGCGTACTTCAAGGTCCACCAGCCCGAGGCACTGTGGCCGATCGAGAACAGCGGTGAGGGCGCGGCCATGTACTGCTGGTCGATGCTCCTGCTCGTCTTCACCGGCTCGGGCGCGTTCGGCCTGGACCGGCTGCTCCCCGGCCGTTCGTCCACGACGACCGGGGAGAACCGTCCCTCGGAGCCCGTCGCGGCCTGACACGCAGGCCTCACCGTGCCCTTCACGACGTCGGTTCGACCTGCCCACAGGGCGTGACGTCAGCCGCCCCACCCGAAGGGCACGGTGAAGCACGCCAGCCGGGCGCCCGCACCGCCCGGCTCGGCGTGCAGCACGACGGAGGCGGCCTCGCCGCGCCGGAAGTTCCAGTCGTGACGCGCACTCGCCCCGCCCTCGCCGCGGTCGTCCGCGGTGAAGTCGAGCCAGACCTCGTTCTCGGGGTTGGCCGCGGCGGGGTCCGTGGACGGCCGGTGCTGATAGTGCCCGCCCGCCGTGGCCGGCTCGGCGCCGCACGGGTCCCGGTGCACATGAACCCCGTACGCGTGCCCCGCCTTCAGCCCCGTGACGCGCAACGCCACCGTCGTAGGCCCGCGTTCCTCGCTCCGCTGACTCACCTCGATCCACGCGGCGGGCGGTACGAGTCCGGTGCCGTCGTACGTGACCGCCGCCGACGGGACGAAGGCGCCGGGCGGCGCGAAGCGGGCGTCCGTACGCATCCGGTAGCCGGGCGCGGAATCGGAGTCCGCGGGACCGGTGGTGTCCGAGGTGCCTGCGGCGTCCGAGGTACCGGTGGCGAGCGCGACGGAGGCGAGGGCTCCGGCGAGGACCACGACGGCCTTCCGCACCACGGCGCCCGCGACGCCACCCATGCGGTCCGCGCGCTCCGCACCCGCGGCACCTTCCACGCCCTCCGCACGCTCCGCGCTCTCTGCACCCACTGCGGTTTCTATGCCTGCCGTCATCGTCGGTTCCGCTCCTCAGTCGATCGGTGGCCCCTTTCCGTTGGTACGGGACGCGCGAGCCGTCCGCCCCGGGGGTGTGGCAGCCGGGTGAACATGGTGTGGCGAACACACGAGCCCCCTGTGGATCTCCTGCCCCACCCGAGGCGTACGCTGTATGGCTGTCACAGGCCGCTCCTGCCGCTCCCCCGCGACACCGCGGCACACGGCACGGTCCGGGCCTACGGGGGAGACACAGGGGAGTTTCGGTGCTTGAGAGTGTGGGGTCGCTGTCCGGCACCCCTTGGATCTACAGCCAATGGATCTATGCCGTGGTGGCGCTGTCGGTCCTGTTCGACGTCTTCCTGCCGGTGCTGCCGAGCGGCGTGCTGGTCATCACGGCGGCGACGGCTGCCGCGGCGGGCACCGGAGCGGCGGTCCAGCACGTGCCGGACATCCTCTCCCTGATTCTCTCCGCCGCGACCGCGTCGGTTCTCGGCGACCTGGTGGCGTACCGGCTGGCCTGGCGCGGCGGCGCGCGGCTGGACCGCGCCATCGCCCGCTCGCGGCGCCTGAGCGCGGCGCAGGAACGTCTCGGCGCGGCCCTCGCGCGCGGCGGCGGCACGCTGGTCGTGCTCGCCCGCTTCGCCCCCGCGGGCCGCTCACTGGTCTCGCTGGGCGCGGGGGCCGCACACCGGCGCGTACGCGAGTTCCTGCCGTGGTCGATCCTCGCGGGCCTCGCGTGGGCCGCGTACAGCGTGGCCCTCGGCTACTTCGGCGGCCAGTGGCTGGGCGCGACGTGGCTGGCCTCGGGCATCTCGCTGGTGGCGCTGTTCGGGGCGGGCGCGGGGGCGGCGTACCTGATGCGACGCCCGTCGCAGACGTCCCCGCTGGTACCCGTGTCCGTACCGGCACCGGAGCCGGGCCAGAGCGCCTGACAGCGGGGCAGGGCTCCCGCTAAGACGCGCGGGTCTGCCCCCTCACCTCCAGTCCGGCCAGGAGTTCGGCCGTGGCTTCGGCGACGGCGTCGACGGCGCGTTCGAAGACCTCGCGGTTGTGGGCGGCCGGGGCGCGGAAGCCCGAGATCTTGCGGACGTACTGAAGGGCGGCGGCGCGGATGTCCTCCTCCGTGGCCTCTTCGGGCAGGACGGGCGGTCGGAGAGTCTTGATGCTGCGGCACATACGTCCAGTCTCGCGCGCGGCACTGACAACGCGAGCGTTCGCGTGAACTCCCCCTGCGACATCCCCCAAAGAACTCGCATCGCAAAATCGAACAGACGTACCATTGCCGGGTGGCTGAGACCTTCGACTTCCCAAGCGACCTCCTGTCCGGTCAGGAGGAGCTGCATCAGGTCCGGGCCGAACTTCTGGCCCTGCTGAAGCGGCTCCCCTGGTCGGTCGAGCCCCTGGACGGCTTCAGCGACGACCACGGCTGGCGCAAGGTGGAACGCCCTGCCTCCCCGGGCTGGACCCCCGACGAACAGGCAGAGGTCGAAAAACTCCGCCAGCGAGAACGGGAACTGGCGGTCTTCGTGACCTGCCACCGCTTCTGGTCGGAGGTCGCGCCGACGGAGAAGGTCGACGCAAGGATGAGCGTCAAACACGCGGGGGAACCGAAGGACCACCCCTCGCCCTAGCTCCAAGCCCCGAGCCCCGAGCCCCGAGCCCCGAGCCAGGGTCGACCCGAAAGCCGGGGCACGCCCCCACTCACCAGCGGGCGCCGTCCGCCGGGCCGCCTCAACTCTGCCCGCCAGGACCCCGACTTGTGCCTCGGAGACCCTGGTGTCACCTCGTCGCCCTCCCGTACCGTCTTCAATTTGCTCGACGAGAGCCTGCACAACCCAGGGAGCCAGCGATGTACGCACGCGAAGACCCGACCCGGACGCGTGGGGGGACATCTTCCCGCCCCCTCCCCCGCCAGAACGACAACGCGGCTTCGTCCGGGGCGACTTCGATCCTGAACCTCCAGCGGCTCGCGGGCAACGCGGCCGTCTCACGCAGTCTGTCCGGGCCGAACGCCAACGCCCCGCTGACGATCCAGCGTGCCGGAGGGTACGACGACGGCACCTACCGCGGCCGCAACCGCGAGCGGCGCCGTCTGGAGGACGAGTGGGACTCGGTGATCGACGGCAACAGCACGCACCAGGCCGAACACCCGATCCTCTACTCCGCCGCCGCCCCACGGGCCCGTACCCGGGTGCCCCGTGGCCAGGCGGGAGCGGTCGGCGCCCACGCCCGAGCCGTGGAGAACGACCTCCCCGCCTACTACGAGGGCTATGACGACCACCGGGCCCACGACGGCACCGGCACACGCCGCCGGGACCGCATCGGTACGACCGGTATGACGCAGCGGCAGTACCGCGACGCGCAGACCGAAGCCCTGGAGGTGCACAACAACCCGGCCAACGCCATGCACATGAACATGATGGGGTACGCCCATCAGCCCGGTTTCCGCAACGCACCGCGCACCGCGGCCGTCGAGCAGTCCGACGACAGCTATAGCCACATGCTCCGCAGCGGCCGGGGCAGCGCGCCGTACTTCGACAGCAATGGCCAGGTGCGCAGGACACGGCCGCTGATGAACTACGAGCGGGCCGAACTCGATGCGGGACGCCGGGTCGCGCGCACCGGTCGCTACCCGGACGAGCACGAGCAGGACGCCATGATGCGGAGCCACGGTGCCCGCTCGTACCGGCTGCGCTCGGGGCGGACCAACGACTTCGACTCGCTGTCCAGCTACCCGGACCTCGGGAGCGACCGCAGTGCCAGCCCCCACGAGCTGGACACGTCCTACCGTCAGCGCGATCCGTCCCGCCGGCGCAGCCGTTCCCGGGGCCGGATGAACCAGCGGGAGCAGCTGAACCTGCTCGCCCGCGGCGGGACGCTCGACGGGGCGGACTTCGCGACCAGCTTCGACGGCGGCGGCTACGACGACGAGCGCACCGGTCGGTCCCGGCAGCGCAGCCAGTCACGCCGCCGCATGGCCAGCCGGTCACGCACCCGCGCGTCCTCCATCGCCCCCGACATCAGCGAGGCATACAGCTACGGCGGCCACGACGACGGCTACGACGACGAGCGCACCGGCCGGTCCCGGTCGCGGTCCCGGCGCAATCAGTCGCGCCGGCGCATGGCCAGCCAGTCACGCCACCGCTCGTCGTCGATGTACCCGGACGTCTCCGACGGGTACAGCTACGGCGGCGGCGCCTACTAGAGGCGTTACGGAAGTGGACCTTTAGCCGACTGCCGAACCCGGACGGGTGCCCGAGGGCGCCCGTCCGGGAGGTGTACGCCCCAGCTAGGACCTGTCCGGTCGATCACGGCGAAGGAAAGCTGCGGTGCCTTGTGGGCGCCGGTGAGCGGGGTGTGGTGCGTGCAGCTGCAAGGCGGAG
>NZ_JBHXTO010000140.1:0-24822 GCF_042677425.1 Streptomyces sp. NPDC127119
CACCGCCACTTCTGCGCCCGGCCCCCCCCCCCCACCGGGGGGGCGCGGGGAACTGCGCGGGCAACCCCCACCGGGCCGCGGCCGACGGACGGACGCCAGCCGCCCCGCCCCGCCCCGTCAGTGCTACTTGGCCAGCCACGCCCTCCACGTGCGTTCATGGCCCCGTACCCACTTCCTCGCCGCCTCCTCCGGGGACAGTTTCTGGTCCGCGATCAGGAGGGAGACCTCGTTCTGGTCCTCGGTCGTCCACTTGAACTTCTTCAGGAACGCGGCGGCCCCGCCGTCGGACTTCGCGAAGTCCGCGTTGAGGTACTTGCGGAGCGGCGTGTGCGGATACGCGCAGGCGACCGCCTCCGGCTCCGCGTCGCAGCCCTCCTTGTACGCGGGCAGCTTCACCTCGGTCATCGGCACCTTCTTGAAGAGCCACTGCGGCGAGTACCAGTACGTGAGAAACGGCTTCTTCTCCTTGGCGAACTGCCGCATCTGCGTGATCTGCGCCGCCTCCGAACCGGCGAACACCACCTGGAAGTCGAGGTCCAGGTTCTTCACCAGCGCCTTGTCGTTCGTGACGTAGGAGGGTGAGCCGTCGAGCAACTGCCCCTTGCCGCCGCTCTCTGCGGTGCGCAACCGGTCGGCGTACTTGTTGAGGTTCTTCCAGTTCGTCACGTCGGGGTGCTGCTTCGCGAAGTACGTCGGTACGAACCAGCCGATGTGCCCGGTGACGCCGAGGCCGCCGCCGTCCACGATCGTCTTCTTGTCCTCGACGTACCGCTGTTCCTGCTCGGGGTGGCCCCAGTCCTCCAGGATCGCGTCGACGCGGCCCTGGCTGAGCGCGTCCCACGCGGGCACCTCGTCGACCTGGACGGTGTCGACGCGATAGCCCAGTTCGTGCTCCAGCAGGTACTGCGCGACGGCCACGTTGGCCTGCGCGCCGACCCAGGACTGCGTGGAGAGGGTCACGGTCTTCGCGCCCTGCGCGTTGGCGAAGGGCGAGGACTGCTTGGTCATGTCGGCGGCTCCGCAGCCGGTCGTCAGCACCAGCAAGGAGCAGCCGACCGCGAGCGCACCGGTCGTACGTGTCACACGTGTACGCATCTCAGGCTCCCTTCTTCGTACGGCGCCGCGTCGGTTGCGTGACCCGGTCGAGCATCAGGCCGAGGCAGACGATCGCCGCGCCGGCCACCAGACCCGTGGCCAGGTCGCCCTGGGCGAGCCCGAACACGACGTCGTAACCGAGCGCGCCACCGCCGACCAGACCGCCGATGATGACGACGGCGAGGACGAGGACGACGCCCTGGTTCACGGCGAGCAGCAGGGCGGGGCGGGCCAGCGGCAGTTGGACCTGGCGCAGTTGCTGCCAGCCGGTCGCGCCCATGGAGCGCGAGGACTCCATGGCCGCCGGGTCCACGGTGCGCAGGCCCTGGGTGGTGATGCGGACGACGGCGGGCAGCGCGTAGACGACCGCGGCGGCGACCGCGGGGGCACGGCCGACGCCGAAGAGCGCCACGACGGGTATGAGGTAGACGAACTGCGGCATGGTCTGGAAGACGTCCAGGACGGGGCGCAGGAGGCGTTCGCAGCGTTCGCTGCGGGCCGCCGCGACGGCCGTGCCGAAGCCGAGGACCAGCGTGACCGCGACCGCCGCGAGAACTTGCGAGAGCGTGTCGAGGGACGGCTGCCACACACCGAGCACACCGATCGCGGCCATCGCGAGGACTGCGGTGAGCGCGGTGCGCCAGGTGCCGATCAGCCAGGCGAGCGCGGCGACGGTCAGCAGGACCGCCCACCAGGGCAGCCACTGCAGGCCGTCGCGCACCGGGTTCAGGACGCCGGTGGTGAAGTGGGCCGCCCAGTCGGCGGTGCCGCCCACGTAGGGGACGCCGGAGTAGAGGTGGTCGGTCATCCAGTCGACGGCGCGGTTCACCGGCTCGGCGATGTTCACGATCCAGGTCTCGGGCCAGTCGAGCCGGCCGGCCAGGCGTCCGGCGACCGCGACGGCCAGTGCGGCGACGGCGGCGAGGACCCAGCCGGTCCGGCCGGTCCGGCCCGTCCAGCGGGAGCCGGTCCCTTCGGACCCCTCCCCCGTCGAAGCCGCCGATCCCTCCGCTCCCGCCGCTCCCGTCACCCGGTCCAGGACGACCGCGAGCAGCACGATCGGGATGCCGGCGGCGAGCGCGGCGCCCACGTCGACCGAGGCGAGTGCCTGGTAGACGCGGTCGCCGAGGCCGCCCGCGCCGATGACGGACGCGATGACGGCCATGGAAAGGGCCATCATGATGGTCTGGTTGAGGCCGAGCAGGAGTTCCTTGCGGGCGAGCGGCAGCCGGGCCGTGAACAGCCGCTGCCGCGCGGTGGTGCCCAGTGACTCGACGGCCTCCATCACGCCGGCGTCGGCGCCGCGCAGCCCGAGCGCGGTGAGGCGGGCCATGGGCGGGGCCGCGTACACGACGGTGGCGAGCACCGCGGCCGGGACGCCGATGCCGAAGACGAGGACGACCGGCAGGAGGTACGCGAAGGCCGGGAGCACCTGCATGGTGTCGAGGACGGGCCGCAGTGCGCGGTACGTACGGTCGGAGAGTCCGGCGGCGAGGCCCAGCAGCGCGCCCAGGGCGACGGACGCGAGGACCGCGACCACCATGAGCGCGAGGGTCTGCATGGTGGGCACCCACATACCGAGCAGCCCGCAGGTCAGGACCGCGGCGGCCGTGCCGAGCGCGAGCCGCACCCCGGCGACCCGCCAGGCGACCAGTGCCGCCGCGGCCGTGACGCCCGCCCAGCCCGCGGCGAGCAGGACGAGGTAGACGGCGCGTACGGCGAGGACGACCGCGTTCGAGACGTGCCCGAAGAAGTAGAGGAACAGCGGGTGGCTGTCGCGGTTGTCGATGATCCAGGTGCTGGCCCTGCCGAGGGGTTCGGTGAGGTCGACGGTGAGGGCGCCCGGCCAACTGCCGCTCGCCCAGCGGGAGTCGGCCAGCGGTACGAGGACGGCCGCGGCGACGGCGAGCAGGACGAGCTTGCCGACGGCCGGGCGCCGGAGAAAGCCGAGGAAGCCGGGCAGGGCCGTACGGGGAGCGTGCGCGGTGGCCGTGGCCATCAGGCCACCCCTTCGCGAGCCGACCCGAAGGACCCGGCGGACCCGGAGGCCCCGGAGGCCCCGGACGCATCAGCGGACCCGGCCGACCCGGTCGACCCGACCGACCCGGTGGATCCGACCGACCGGGTGGCCGTCCCCGCCACCACCTCCAGCAGCGCGTCCGAGTCCACGACTCCGAGGCAGCGTCCCTGGTCCACCACGCGGGCGGTCTGTCCCGAGCGGGCGACCGCCTCGATGGCCTGCGAGACCGTGGCCTCCGGCGACAGGGCCGGCCCCTCGCCCGCCTCCTGCGCCGACGCGGCCCGCATGGCCCTGCGGACCGTCATGACCTGCTCGCGCGGCACGTCCCGGACGAACTCCCGTACGTAGTCGTCGGCGGGCGAGCCCACGATCTCCTCGGGCGTGCCCAACTGGACGATGCGGCCGTCGCGCATGAGGGCGATCCGGTCGCCCAGGCGCAGCGCCTCGTTCAGGTCGTGCGTGATGAACACCATCGTGCGGCCCTCCTCGCCGTGCAACCGGATCACCTCCTCCTGCATGTCTCGTCGGATCATCGGATCGAGAGCACTGAACGGCTCGTCGAAGAGCAGGACCTCGGGATCCACCGCCAGCGCCCGCGCGAGTCCGACGCGCTGCTGCTGGCCGCCGGACAGCTGACCGGGCCGCCGCTGCTCCATGCCTTCGAGGCCGACCTTGGCGACGACCTCCTGCGCCTTCGCCCGCCGCTCGCGCTTCGGCACCCCCTGGACCTCAAGCCCGTACGCGACGTTGTCGAGCACGGATCGGTGCGGGAGCAGGCCGAAGTGCTGGAAGACCATCGCGGCACGGTGGCGGCGCAGTGCGCGCAGCCGCGCCCTGTCCATGGCCCGCACGTCCTCGCCGTCGATGGCGATCGTGCCGGCGGTCGGCTCGATGAGCCGGGTCAGACAGCGGACGAGGGTGGACTTGCCCGAGCCGGACAGGCCCATGACGACGAAGACCTCGCCCTTGCGCACATCGAAGCTCACGTCCCGGACGGCGGCCGTGCAGCCGGTACGGGAGCGGAGTTCGGCGGCGGAGAGGGCGGCCAGTTCGGGGTCGGCGGGGACCCGGTCCGCCTTGGGGCCGAAGACCTTCCACAGGCCGTCCACGGAGAAGACGGGCTCGGCACCCTTGATGTCCTCGGCACCCGCGCGCTCGGCGGCGGCTTCCTGAACAGTGGTCGTCGTACTCATCACGCACCGCCTCCCAGCAGGTCCACGCACTTCTCGCCGACCATGAGGACCCCGATCATCGGGTTCACGGCGGGCATGGTCGGAAAGACGGACGCGTCGGCGATCCGGAGGCCGTCGAGGCCGCGGACCCGCAACTCGGGGTCCACGACGGCGAGCCGGTCGTCCGCCGCGCCCATCCGGCAGGTGCCCGCCGGGTGGTACACGGTGTGGGCGACCTTGCGCGCGTACGCGCTCAGTTCCTCGTCACCGGTGACGTCGGGGCCGGGGCACACCTCGCGGGTGAGCCAGTGCGCGAGCGGTTCGGTCTTCGCGATCTCGCGGGCGATCCTGATGCCGTCGACGAGGGTGCGGCCGTCGTAGTCGTCCTCGTCCGTGAAGTAGCGGAAGTCGAGGGCGGGCTTCTCGGCCGGGTCGGCGCTGGTCAGATACAGCCGGCCGCGACTGCGCGGCTTGGGGATGTTCGGGGTCATCGAGACGCCGTGCTCGGGGCGTTCGTAGCCGAGGCGCTCCGGATTGTCCGTGAACGGGATCTGGTAGAAGTGGAACATCAGGTCGGGGCCCGCCCGTTCGGGGTCCCGCCGTACGAACAGACCCGCGTCGGAGTCCATCGCGGAGTTCTCGGGGATCGGCCCGTCGGTCTCCCAGACGATCACCGACTCGGGGTGGTCGAGCAGGTTCTCGCCGACACCCGGCAGGTCGTGGACCACGGGTATGCCGAGCTTTTCGAGGTCCTCGCGCGGCCCGACGCCGGAGTGCAGCAGCAGCCGGGGCGAGTCGACGGCGCCGGCGCACAGCAGGACCTCACGACGGGCCCGTACGAGGAGTCCGTCGCCGTCCTTCGTCGTCACCCGGACCCCGCGGGCCCGGGTGCCGTCCAGCTCCAGCTGGTGCGCCCAGGTCTCCAGGTACAGGTGGAGGTTGGGGCGCTCGTCCATGAAGGGGTGCAGATACGCGACGGACGCGCTGGAGCGCTTGTTGGTCTCCGGGTGGTACGCGAGGTCGAAGAAGCCGACGCCCTCGGTGAACGGCTTCTTGTTGAAGCCCTCCACGCGGGGCACGCCGAGCGTCGACTGCGCCGCGTCCACGAAGTCGCGGGCGATGGCGTTCCGGTCCTTCTCGTCGACCGGGACGATGTTGTTGCGCAGGCGCGGGAAGTACGCCTCCATCGGGACCGAACCCCAGCCCTCGGCGCCCGCCGCCTCCCACTCGTCCCAGTCGGACGGCAGCGGCTTGAACGCGATGAGGGTGTTGTGCGAGGAGCAGCCGCCGAGGACGCGGGCGCGGCTGTGCCGGATGTGCGAGTTGCCGCGCGGCTGCTCGGTCGTCGGGTAGTCGTAGTCGAGCTCCCCGCCGAGCAGGCCCATCCAGCGGCGCAGGGTCAGGACGTCGTCCCGGTCCACGTCACTGGGGCCGCCCTCGATGACGGCGACGGTGACCTCGGGGTTCTCGGTGAGCCGGGAGGCGATGACGGATCCCGCGGTACCGCCGCCGATGACGACGTAGTCGTACGTGTGCTCGGGCTCGTGCTCGGGCTCATACGTGTGCGTGTACGTGCTGTCGGGCTCGCGCTTGTTTTCGGGCATGCGGTGGCGCTCCAGGGGGCCTTGTGAGGTGGGGGGCGGCGTGAGGGCCGTTTGAAGGGGTGCCGGGTGTCAGCCCGCGAACCAGCGGACCGGCTTCGGGGCGAGGTTCTGGTACACGTGCTTCGTCTCGCGGTACTCGGCGAGGCCCGCGGGGCCCAGCTCGCGGCCGACGCCGCTCTTGCCGAAGCCGCCCCACTCCGCCTGCGGAAGGTAGGGGTGGAAGTCGTTGATCCAGACGGTGCCGTGCCGCAGCCGGCCGGCCACGCGCCGGGCGCGCCCCGCGTCGGCGGTCCAGACGCCTCCCGCGAGTCCGTACTCCGTGTCGTTGGCGAGCGCCACGGCCTCGTCCTCCGTACGGAAGGTCTCGACCGTCAGGACGGGCCCGAAGACCTCTTCCCGTACGACGCGCATCTCGCGGTGGCACTGGTCGAGGACGGTCGGCTCGTAGAAGTAGCCGGTCGCGGGGAGCCGGTCGGACGGGTCGGGGCGGGCGCCGCCGGTCCGCAGCACCGCGCCCTCCGCCAGGGCGGCGGCCACGTACCCCTCGGTCTTCTCGCGCTGTTCGGCGGAGACGAGCGGGCCGCACTCGACGCCGTCCTCGGTACCGCGGCCGAGCCGGATCAGCCCGGCGCGGCGCACCAGTTCGGTGACGAACCGGTCGCGCACCGACTCCTCGATGATCAGGCGGGAGCCCGCCGAGCAGACCTGGCCGCTGTGGATGAACGCGGCGTTCAGGGCCTGGTCGACGGCGGTGTCGAAGCCCTCCTCGGTGGCGCAGGAGTCGGCGAAGACGACGTTGGGGTTCTTGCCGCCGAGTTCGAGGGCGACCTTCTTCACCGTGAGGGCGGCGGCCTGCGCGACCTTCGTACCGCTGGCGAGTCCGCCGGTGAAGGAGACGAGGTCGACGCCGGGGTGCTCGGCGAGCCGGGCGCCGACGCTGTGCCCGGGGCCGGTGACGAGGTTGGCCACTCCGGCGGGCAGCCCGGCCTCCACCAGCAGCCCGATGAGGGCGACGGTGGTCAGCGGGGTGATCTCGCTGGGCTTGAGGACGAAGGTGTTGCCCGCGGCGAGGGCCGGGGCGACCTTCCAGCTGGCCTGCAGCAGCGGGTAGTTCCAGGGCGTGATCATCGCGCAGACGCCGACGGGCTCGTGCACGACGACGCTGTGGATGTCGTCCGAGCCGGCGTCGACGACCCGGCCGCCGCCCTCGCCGACGACGAGATCGGCGAAGTACCGGAAGGCGTCGGCGACGCAGTCGATGTCGACCCGCCCCTCCTCCAGCGTCTTGCCCGCGTCCCGGCTCTCCAGGAGCCCGAGCTTCTCGCGGTCGCGGACGAGGAGGTCGGCGACGCGGCGCAGGAGGGCGGCCCGCTCGGCGACGGGTGTGCGGGGCCACTCCCCGTGGTCGAAGGCGCGCCGGGCGGCCTCGACGGCGGCGTCCGTGTCCGGCACCCCGCCCTCGGCGACCTCGGCGAACGGCTTCGCGTCCGCCGGGTCGAGGATGTCCCGTACGGCTCCCGAGGCGGCGGCACGCCACTCGCCGTCCACATGAATCGTCTGCTGCGCCTGGTGTCCCGACATGATCCGGTGCTGCCTTCCGTTCCTGTTCCGTGCCCGTCACTCTCGGGGCCGGGAGCACCTGCCCCTCGGCCCCGATGTCATGCGCACCCCGCCGCCGAAGTGCGCGGGGTCACTGACAAGCCGCCCGAAACATGGACACCCCGACGACTCTTTGACTAAAGTCAAAGATTATGGAGTCGGTATCGGCATCAGTCCCCGGACCCGGGGTGTCCGCGGCGCACGTGACGGTCCTGCGTCGCTTCAACCGCTACTTCACGCGCCGGATCGGGGTGCTCGACGACCACTACCTCGGGCAGGACCGACCCCTCGGCGAGGCACGGCTGCTGTACGAGATCGGAGCGGGCGCGTCCCTGCGGGAGCTGCGGACCCGGCTCGGTCTGGACGCCGGATACCTGAGCCGGATGGTGCGCGCGCTGGAGAAGCAGGGGCTCGTACGGGTCACCGTGCACCCCGCGGACAGCAGACTGCGCCTCGCGGAGCCGACCCCGGCCGGACGATCCGAACTGGCGGAGCAGAACCGCCGCGCGGACGACCTCGCCGAGGGGCTGCTGCGCGGGCTCACCGAGACCCAGCGGGACCGGCTGACCGAGGCGGTCGCGGCCACCGAACGGCTGCTGCGGCTGGCCGCGATCACGGTACGGCCCGTCGACGCGGCCTCGCCCGACGCACGCGCCTGCCTCGCCGGTTACGCCGCCGAACTCGACGAACGCTTCCCCGAGGGGTACGCCGCCACCGACCTCGTACCCCCCGAGCGGATCGCCGCGCTCCTCGTCGCGTACGAGGAGGAACGTGCCGTCGGCTGCGGGGCGCTGTGCGCGCTCGACGCGGGGACGGCCGAGATCCGGCATCTGTGGGTACGTCCGGAAGCACGCGGGCTGGGCCTGGGGCGGCGGCTGCTCACCGAACTGGAGGGGGCCGCCGCCGGGCGCGGACACCGGACCGTACGCCTGGACACGCACAGGGTCCTCAAGGAGGCGGCGGCGATGTACCGGACCGGCGGGTACACCGAGATCCCGGCGTACGGCGACAACCCGCACGCCGGGTACTGGTTCGAGAAGCCGCTCACGACCGCCGGCGAGGGGCCGTGAACGCACCGATCCCCGGGCGGGCGCCCGGGGATCGGTGGTGAAACGGCTCAGAGGATGAGCGGGCCTAGATGAGGCCGAGGGCGCGGACCGCCTCGCGCTCCTCCGTCAGTTCCTGCACCGACGCGTCGATACGCGCGCGGGAGAACTCGTTGATGTCGAGGCCCTGGACGATCTCGTACGAGCCGTCCTTCGTGGTGACGGGGAAGGAGGAGATGAGGCCCTCCGGAACGCCGTACGAACCGTCGGACGGGATGCCCATGGAGGTCCAGTCGCCGTCCGCCGTGCCGTTGACCCACGTGTGGACGTGGTCGATGGCGGCGTTCGCGGCCGACGCGGCGGACGAGGCGCCACGGGCCTCGATGATGGCCGCGCCGCGCTTGGCGACGGTCGGGATGAACTCCTCGGCCAGCCACTTCTCGTCGTTCACGGTCTCGGCGGCGTTCTTGCCGGCGATCGTGGCGTGGAAGATGTCGGGGT
The DNA here is from genome assembly GCF_042677425.1 of Streptomyces sp. NPDC127119. NCBI lineage: Bacteria > Bacillati > Actinomycetota > Actinomycetes > Kitasatosporales > Streptomycetaceae > Streptomyces > Streptomyces sp. NPDC127119. Next base: position 9,038 of record NZ_JBHXTO010000140.1, read on the forward strand.
ACTGGGTGGCGGAGTGGTTGCCCCAGATGGTGAGGCGCTGGATGTCCGCGACCGTGGAGCCGGTCTTCTTCGCGAGCTGCGTCAGCGCGCGGTTGTGGTCCAGGCGGGTCATCGCGGTGAAGCGCTCCGCCGGTACGTCCGGGGCGGCGGCCTGGGCGATGAGGGCGTTGGTGTTGGCCGGGTTGCCGACGACGAGGATCTTCACGTCGTCCGCGGCGTTGTCGTTGATGGCCTTGCCCTGGGGCTTGAAGATGCCGCCGTTGGCCTCCAGGAGGTCACCGCGCTCCATGCCCTTGGTACGGGGGCGGGCGCCGACGAGCAGACCGACGTTCGTGCCGTCGAAGGCGACGTTCGGGTCGTCGGTGATGTCGATGCCCTGAAGAAGCGGGAAGGCGCAGTCGTCGAGCTCCATGGCGGTGCCCTCGGCGGCCTTCAGCGCCGGCGTGATCTCCAGCAGACGCAGCTTGACCGGCACGTCCGCGCCGAGCAGCTGGCCGGAGGCGATGCGGAAGAGCAGGGCGTAACCGATCTGGCCGGCCGCGCCGGTGACGGTGACGTTCACGGGAGTGCGGGTCATGGCGTTCTCCGTATGGCAGCTGACGGTGGGGCGTCCCTGCCCCGGGGTGCGGGATCCCGACCCTGGCGGCGCGATGATCGATCACCGGTGTCGATGATCGATCTCTCGGCGTCAAGAGAGATCCAGCGGTCAGGCTATCGCGCATCCGGGATCCCGGACGGCCGGGGCCCTGTGGGGCGCCCCACAGGGCCGTGCCCGGCGGGTTGGCGTGGCCGTCTGGGCTGCGCCCGGCGGGGCTGGTGCGTTGTCGGCTGCGCCCGGCAGGGCTGATGCGTTGCGGGCTGCGCCCGGCAGGGCTGGTGCGTTGTCGGGTGCGGGGCGGTGGGGGCTGGTGCGTTGTCGGCTGCGCCCCTTAAAAGCAAAAGACTGCGCCGTTCCCCGCGCCCCTGGAGGGGTAGGTGGCGGTCGTTGAACCGGGAGAGTGGGTCAACGGCCGCCACCAGGTGGGGGTGCCGGTCGGCAGCTCGGGGGCTGCCATCCTGCCGAAAACACTCCGGACTCCCGTGGGGGTACGGTCCGCCTGCCCCGAAGGACGTCCGCCATTCCTCCCTCACGCCAACGGGCTCCCGACTCAAGGGAGTCGGGCGCCCGTCCGGGTCGCGTGCGGTGACGCGACCGGCTACTTCGTGCAGCCCTCCACGCCCGACGCGAGCGTCGCGCAGGCCTTCGCCCCTGTGGCGCTCTTCACCGCGACCATCGGGGTGTAGGCGTCGGTGTCCGTCTCGACCTCGGCGGTCTGCGCGGCAGCCGAGCCGGCCGATATCCGGACCGTGTCCCCCGCCCCGGCCGCGGTGATACGGGCCCAGGCGGCACCGCACGTCTCGCTGTACCGGACCTCGACCTGCGCGGTGCCGACGACGGCCTTCTCCACGGTCTGCGCCAGCGTCCCGCCGCAGCCCATGTTCTCCGGGTCCTTGCCCGCGCAGTCCGTGCCGTTGCACTCGACCCCGGCAGGCAGCTTCTTGCTCACCGTCGGGCTCGGGCTCGGTTTGGCCTCGTTCTTGCCCTCGTCACCGCCGGAACTCGTGAGGTACACGGCCGCGGCCACCACCACGAGCGCGCCCACGACTCCGGCGAGGAACATGGTGAGCCGCCGCTTGCGCCGCTGCCCGTCGGGCGAACCGCCGGTTCCCGGCCGCGCGTCCTGCGGCGGCCCCCCGGCCGGACCGCCGGCCCGCGCGGGACCGGCCGAGCCGGACGGCCCGTACGCTCCCGCCGGACCGTAACCGGAGACACCGGACGATCCCGGGGGCGAGGCGACGACTCCCCAACCGCCACCTCGCGCATCCGCGCCGGTCCTCGCGCCCGCACCCTCGGCGCCGCCGGCCCCGTACGACGGCCTGCGCTCGTCCCCCTGCTCCGGGCTCTGCGGGGGCACGGTGGGTGACACCCCGGCCGGCCCCGCGATACCCGGCTTGGGCGCGGTCGCGCTTCCCCCGGCACGCGCCTGCTTCCCGCTCTTTCCCCCCTTGGCCGGAGTCGGCCCGAACTCCCCCAGCGCGGCGCGCGCCTGGGAGATCCGGATCGCCTCCATGGTCATGTCGTGGCGCATCTCCGAACGGCTCCAGGCGCGCTCGGCAAGCTCCCACATGGTCGTCAGATGGACGGGATTGGTCCCGGTCACCTCGGCCAACGCCACGATCGCGCCCTTGGGCGCGAGCAGGCGGCCGTTCAGATACCGCTCCCAGGACGTCTTGCTGTATCCCGTGCGGTCGGCCACGGCGGCGATACTCAGCCCACCGCGGTCGACCAGTCGGCGCAACTGACTGGCGAACTCCCTTACCTGCGGATCGAGTTCATCCGGCAAGGGCCTCCAACGAGGCATTGGTACCCCCCTCTTCCCCCCGGTACGTGCTGGTCTTTTCCCGCGTGTGAAGCCCCTGCCGAGTCCCCGTTCCGGCTACCCACAGGGATGCGTTCGGTCAGGATCTCAGTTCCCGGGATGGGGGCGCACGGGAGCATTCGGGCCTGTGGGCATGCACCGTCGCATGCCCCCTGGTCTGCGGTCCAGTGTCCCACCGACTTGCCTCCCGGCTGACGAGCCGGCCGGGCCGCCGGGCAGGGACGTGCGCGGCGTCGTGCGTCACTCGCGGTTTCAGGGGGATCACACGCACACCAGGGGCAGATCGGATCGTCGACCGCTCGCCTCCGTCACGATGAGGCGACGGCCGCGGTCGGTCCGCCAGGCTATCGACGGAAACGGTGGCGCGTACGGCGTCCTGGGCGACCGGTACCGGCGAGGACACGTTTTGCGCGCCCCGCGCGCGGGAGGTGCCGGAACGGTCACCGCCCTGCCACAGGCGACTGACAGGTATTGAACGGCCATTGGCACGTCCATGACCCTGGATTGCAGGCGGCGCCCCTCCGTACTTCGGGGGAACGGACGGGCGCCGCCGCTTCAAGCGCCCCGAAGCCGAACGCCCCGCAGGGGCGCGGGGACCTACGCTCTCGGCCACGGCGGACCGGCGGATGCCCACGCCGCTCGACCCCGAAGGCACCGAGCGGAGCGCACCTGCCTACGTCCTGATCGTGAAGTGCAGCGTGTCGTCCAGGAACGGAAGCTCCAGCCAGGGATTCGGCTGCGCCATCATCGCGAGCAGGGCGATGGTCGCCCCCAGGACGCCGTACGTGACGAGGTCCGTGAACCGGGAGCGGACGGCGAGCATGCCCACGTCGGGCAGCACCCAGCGCATGGCGGCACCCACGAGCAGGGCGACGCCGATCAGCAGGGTCCCCGCCTTGAACGCGTCGAGCGCGGTCAGCAGCAGTCCGAGCCCGACCAGGCCGGTGACCGCGAGGATCGGCCACTGCCGTGCGGGCGCGGGCGCGTCACGGGGGGCCGCCCTGCCGCCGCCCTCGGGCCGCGCGGTGTCCCGGGTGAACAGGGGGAACCGCCGCGTGGCCCGCCGGGGCTCCCCGTCGGGCCCGGGCGCACTGACGGCGTCACTGACGGTCAGCTCATCGTCCTGAGCGGCTCCGGCCGCCGCTTCCGAAGCCGAGCCGACTGTCGCGTCCGCCCCGGCTCCCGCATCCGGCCCCGAGGCCGAGTCCGGCGCCGAGTCCGGCGCCGCAGCCGTTTCCGAGGCCGAACCGGCGGCCAGGGCCGGTTCCGGGTTCGGGGCCGGGCCGGAGGCTGCGGCTGCGGCTGATGCCGAGGCCGGTCCCGCAGCCGGGGCCGATCCCGGGCCCGCAGCCGAGGTCGGGCCGGAGGCCGAGGGTGACGCCGAGGCCGAGCCGGCGGCCAGGGCCGGTTCCGGGTCCGGGTCCGGGCCGGAGGCTGCGGTTGCGGCTGCGGCTGATGCCGAGGTCGGTCCCGCAGCCGGGGCTGAGCCCAGGTCCGAAGCCGGGCTCGGCGCCGGAGCCGGGCCGGATCCCGGTTGAACGGTGTCCTTCCGAGCCGGGCCTCCGTCATCGGCCGGAGCCGACTTCACGGCCGTGGCCGGAGCCGTCGTCGTCGCCTGAGCCGGGGCCGGCGTCGTCACCGGAGACGGGCTCGGCGTCGGCGCGTCGCCCGCCCCCCGGGCATCGTTCTTCGCCGGGCTCACAGCCCCCTCCTCCGCCGGGATCGCCGGCTCGCGGTCAGACGGCACTGCGTTCCGCCGCCTCGACCACGTTGACGAGGAGCTGGGCGCGGGTCATCGGGCCCACTCCGCCCGGGTTCGGCGAGATCCACGCGGCGACCTCGGCCACCCCGGGGTGGACGTCGCCCACGATCTTGCCCTCGGCGTTGCGGGAGACGCCGACGTCGAGGACGGCCGCCCCCGGCTTGACGTCCTCGGGGCGGATCAGGTGCGCGGACCCCGCCGCGGCCACGATGATGTCGGCCTGCCGCAGATGCGCGGCCAGATCACGCGTACCGGTGTGGCACTGCGTGACCGTCGCGTTCTCCGAGCGCCGCGTGAGCAGCAGCGGCATCGACCGGCCGATGGTCACACCGCGGCCGACGACCACGACCTCGGCGCCCTTGATCTCCACTCCGTACTGCCTGAGCAGGGTGAGGACGCCGTTCGGGGTGCAGGGCAGCGGGGCCGGCTCGTTCAGGACGAGACGGCCGAGGTTCATCGGGTGGAGCCCGTCGGCGTCCTTGTCCGGGTCCATCAGTTCGAGGATGCGGTTCTCGTCGATGCCCTTGGGGAGCGGCAGCTGGACGATGTACCCGGTGCAGGCCGGGTCCTCGTTGAGTTCGCGGACGACCGCCTCGATCTCCTCCTGCGTGGCGGTCGCGGGCAGTTCACGCTGGATGGAGGCGATACCGACCTGCGCGCAGTCGCGGTGCTTGCCCGCGACGTACTTCTGGCTGCCGGGGTCCTCACCGACCAGGACGGTCCCGAGTCCGGGCGTGATGCCCCTCTCCTTCAGGGCCGCCACGCGGACGGTCAGATCGGACTTGATCGCGGCTGCGGTGGCCTTGCCATCGAGAATCTGGGCGGTCATGGGCCCATCCTCGCGGATGACGGGGCCCCGGTTCCAATCCGGCCCCCCACCCACGGCCCCGGGCCTCCCCCGACACCCCTCCCGGCCTTGTCGCTGTCCCGCTTCGCCCCATGATCGACGAGGTTGCACTTGCACAACGCAGCCGGTATCCGGCTGGACAAATAAGTGACGCGTTAAGGACGATGAATGACACAGTGCCGCGGACAGTACCGGGGGGACGAACCGCATCTGTAGAACTTTCCTCCGAAATGTGCCGCGTCGTCCCCGCACTTGACGCAACGACGGAGGAAAGACGCCATGAGTTTCGGCGATCCGAACAACCCCTACGGCCCGCCTCCCCAGGGCCAGCAGCCCGGATATCCGCCGCAGCAGCCCCAGGGGCAGCCCGGCTACCCGCCCCAGGGCCAGCCCGGTTACGGCTACCCGCAGGGCGCCCCGCAGCAGCAGCCCGGCTATGGCTACGGCTATCCGCAGCAGCCGGCGTATCCCGGTTACCCGGGCGGGAACCACATACCGATGGAGATGCCGGGTCTGATGAAGACCGCGCGCGTCCTGCTGTTCATCCTGGCGGGCCTGCAGATCCTGTTCGGGATCATCGCCGGCATAGCGGTCGGCGCCGCGCAGGACGCGTCGAACGGCTTCGGCAGCGGTGACGACACCGACACCCTCGCGGGCCTGGGCTTCGTGCTCGCGGCGTTCCTGGTCGGCATCGGCGCCCTGTCGATCTTCCTGGGCGTGAAGTTCAAGAACGGCGGCACCGGCATCCGCGTCACGACGATCGTGTACGCGTCGCTGATGATCCTCGGCGGTCTCGGCAACACCGTGCAGGGCGGCGGCGGTTCCGTCACCTTCGGCGGGATCATCTCTCTGGCCATCGCCGGCATCATCCTCGCCTCGATGGTGAACGGCGCCGCCACCGCCTGGTTCAAGCGCCCGCGGTACTGACCTCGGGAAACGGCTCGTGCACGTCGTACACGCGCCGTTCACACGCCAAGGGCCGTGTTCCGCCTCGTGAAGGGGAACACGGCCCTGGCGCGTACCGGGGTCCTGCCGGAGTCCTGCCGGAGTTCTAGTGGAAGAAGTGGCGCGTCCCCGTGAAGTACATGGTGACGCCCGCCTTCTTGGCCGCCTCGACGACCAGTTCGTCGCGGACCGAACCGCCCGGCTGGACCACTGCCTTGACGCCGGCCGCGGTCAGGATCTCCAGGCCGTCGGGGAACGGGAAGAAGGCGTCCGAGGCGGCGAAGGAGCCCCGGGCCCGCTCGGCGCCCGCGCGCTCGACGGCGAGCTTGGCGGAGTCGACGCGGTTGACCTGGCCCATGCCGACGCCGACGGAGGCGCCGTCCTTGGCGAGGAGGATCGCGTTCGACTTGACGGCCCGGCAGGCGCGCCAGGCGAAGGCCAGCTCGTCCAGCTCGCCCTGGGAGAGGGCGTCGCCGGTCGCGAGCGTCCAGGAGGACGGGTCGTCGCCGTCGGCCTGGAGACGGTCGGTGACCTGAAGGAGCCGGCCGCCGTCGATCTGCTTGACCTCGACCTGCGCGGACGGACCCTGGTGGGCGCGCAGCACGCGGATGTTCTTCTTCTTGGCGAGGGCCTCCAGCGCGCCGTCCTCGTACTCGGGCGCGACGATGACCTCGGTGAAGATCTCCGCGACCTGCTCCGCCATCTCCTTGGAGACGGGACGGTTGACGGCGATGACGCCACCGAACGCGGAGAGCGGGTCGCAGGCGTGCGCCTTGCGGTGCGCCTCGGCGACGTTGGCGCCGATCGCGATGCCGCACGGGTTGGCGTGCTTGATGATCGCGACGCACGGGTCGTCGTGGTCGTACGCGGCACGGCGCGCGGCGTCCGTGTCCGTGTAGTTGTTGAAGGACATCTCCTTGCCGTGCAGCTGCTCGGCGTCGGCCAGACCGCCCGTCCCGTCGACGTACAGCGCGGCGCCCTGGTGCGGGTTCTCCCCGTAGCGCAGGGTGTTGCGCTTCTCGAAGGTCGAGCCGATGAAATCGGGGAAGCCCGAGTCGTCGGCGGGCGCGTACTCGCTCGCGAACCAGGAGGCGACGGTGACGTCGTACGCGGCGGTGTGCTGGAAGGCCTCGGCGGCGAGCCGCTTGCGGGCGCGCAGGTCGAAGCCGCCGTCGCGGACCGCGGACAGCACGTCGGCGTACCGCTCGGGGCTGGTGACCACGGAGACGGACGGGTGGTTCTTGGCGGCGGCGCGGACCATCGAGGGGCCGCCGATGTCGATCTGCTCGACGCACTCGTCGGGGCCGGCGCCCGAGGCGACGGTCTCCCGGAACGGGTAGAGGTTCACGACGACCAGCTGGAACGGCTCGACGCCCAGCTCGCCGAGCTGCTCCCGGTGGGATTCGAGCCGCAGGTCGGCGAGGATGCCCGCGTGCACGCGCGGGTGCAGCGTCTTGACCCGGCCGTCCAGGCACTCGGGGAAGCCGGTGAGCTCCTCGACCTTGGTGACGGGAACCCCGGCGGCGGCGATCTTCGCGGCGGTGGAACCGGTGGAGACCAGCTCCACGCCTGCCGCGTGCAGGCCAAGGGCGAGCTCTTCGAGTCCGGTCTTGTCGTAGACGCTGACGAGCGCGCGCCGGATGACCCGCTTGCTGCCCTCGGCCGTGTCTGTGCTGCCGGCGCTGCCTGCGCTGCCTGTGCTCTCGGCGGTCACTGGATAACTACCTTTCGTCCCTCGATGCGATAGCCGTTGCGGGCGAGCCGCCCCACGACATCGACGAGCAGCCTTCGCTCGACTTCCTTGATGCGCTCATGGAGAGCGGACCCATCGTCTTCGTAGTCCTCGTTGCGGACCTCGACCACGCCCTGGGCGATGATCGGGCCGGTGTCGACGCCGTCGTCGACGAAGTGGACGGTGCACCCGGTGACCTTCGCGCCGTAGGCGAGGGCGTCACGGACGCCGTGCGCCCCCGGGAAGCTGGGTAGCAGGGCGGGGTGGGTGTTCACGCACCGGCCGCCGAAGCGGGCCAGGAACTCCTTGCCCACGATCTTCATGAACCCGGCCGAGACGACGAGATCCGGGGCGTACGCGGCGGTGGCCTCGGCCAGTGCCGCGTCCCACTCGTCACGGGTCCCGTAGTCCTTCACCCGGTGGACGAAGGTCGGCAGCCCGGCACGCTCGGCGCGCTCAAGCCCCGCGATGTTCTCGCGGTCCGCGCCGACCGCGACGATCTCGGCTCCGTAGCCGGCGACTCCCTGCGACGCGATCGCGTCGAGGAGGGCCTGCAGATTCGTACCTGATCCGGAGACCAGCACGACGAGGCGCTTGGCCTTGGCCACGGCGGGGCCCTTTCTCGGGGAGTGCCTTTGTATGGTCGTACGAATGCTTCGCGCCCCCGGATACGGGGAAGTCTACGAAGCGGCCGACCGCCAGCAACGATACCGGCACACCGGGCGGCCCCCACGGGACGGGGGCGTGGCCGGAAGGTAGCGTCTGGGGAGGAACCACCCCGGGAAGACGGTCCGCGCAGGGGAACGCCTTTTGCGCACGGGACGTTGACCAGGGAGAGGTACAGGTACGAATGTCCGGGAAGTGAGCCCCCGGAGGCGTAGCCGACTCTGTGGACAGTTGCCCGCCGATCACCAGCGCCGATCACCACCGCCCGACACCACCAAGGGGAAGACGCACACCTGATGCCGGACCGAAGTCTCCGACGCCTTCCGCTCCTGCTGCGCGAGCGGCGCTCCTCTCCCACTCCACCGCGGGAGAGCGACGACGTGCCCGAGAGCGGGCAGGGCTCCGGCACGCAGGGAAACCCCTCGGACGACAACCCCTTCGCCCCGCCGCCGGAGGGCACCCCCGACCGGCCGTGGCAGCCGCGGCGGCCCGCGGGCGGCCAGGGTCAGGACGGCAGGGGCGGCCAGGAGGACGACAGCTCCCCCTGGGGCAGCCAGTGGAGCGACCGGCAGCCGGGCCCCGCACAGGGCGGCCGTTTCGGTGACAGGCCGGGCTCCGGCAACTCGGGCGGCCCCGGTGGCGGCCAGGGCGGCCCGGAGGGCTCCGGCGGACCCGGCGCGGGCATGCGCTGGGACCCGACCGACCCCGCGCAGCGGCGCGCACGGTACGCGCTGCTGTCCGGCATGTGGGCGTTCTTCTTCGCCCTCTTCAGCTGGCCGTACGTGGCGTTGCTGCTCGGCGCGCTGGCCCTGTACTGGTCGATCAGCGCCCTGCGCGCCAAGCCCCGCTCGGCGGACCCGGACACCCCGGCGCCGTCCGGCCGGGACTCGAAGCCCCAGACCACCGCGGCGATCAGCGGCCTCGTCACGGCGTCCCTGGCGCTCGCGCTGGTCGCGATGACGTTCACGGCGCAGCTCGTGTACCGCGACTACTACACGTGTGTGAACGACTCCCTCACCAACACGGCGAAGAAGTCCTGCGACACGCTGCTGCCGGACCAGCTGCAGGGGTTCCTGGGCACCAGCGACTGACCCTGGTGCGGATGCCCCCGCTCGTCAGTCCGGGGGGTCGACCCGGTCGACGGGGGCGGACGCCTTCTTCAGCGCCGCCCAGCGGGTCTCGCGCGAGACCTCGTCGTGCCAGTCGTCCTGCCAGAGGGAACCGTAGGAGTCGGAGGGCGGCAGGAAGTCGTACGGCGCGAAGTCGGGGTCGGGGGCCGTGCGACTGCCGGTGGCCGTGCGGGGGTCCGTCTCCGCCCGCCGTCCGGGACGGAACCGCGAGAACCAGCGGGTTCGCGAGGGCGGCTCCGGTTCGGCGGAGCCGGAGGGGCCTCGGAGCGAGGCCTTGGACGAGAGCCCGGCCCGGGGTCCTGCCGGAGGCACGGGCGAGGCCGACGGGTTCTGCGACGTCCGGGCGGGCGGTGCTTGGGCCGGCGGCGCCTGGGTGGGTGCCCCTTGGCCCGACGGCGCCTGCGCCAACGGCTCGTGCGCCGAGGACTCGGGGGTCGAGGACTCCGGGGTGGCAGACCCGTTCTCCGGGGACGCCGGGTTCGGGGACCCGTCCATGGGGGACACCGGACGCGGAGCCACCGGGTCCGCAGAAGCGTCCAGCGGGGACGCCGGGCTGGAAGACCCCTTCACCTGTGTCGCCGGAGGCGGCGGAGGCTCGTGGACCAGGAACTCGTAGATCGAGTGCTCCCCGGTCGCCCGCTTCCCGGCCGGCTGTTCCTGGGGCGCCTGCCCGTCGGCGGACCGCTCGGGGTCCCGTGCGCGCCGAGCCCAGAGGCCCCGTACGCCGAGGCCCCGTCCCCCCAGCCCTCGTACGCGGAAACCCCTCACCCCGCGCGCCCAACCCCGCACGCCACCCGGGTCCGCGGAACGGACGCGAGGGGTCCGGGGCCTGCGCAGGCGCCAGGAGCGCAGGGCCAGGCCCGTCGGCAGGGCCACCGCCGCGATCCAGAGCGCGGCGGCCGGACCCGTCTGCCACCAGACCGGGCCGAAGTCGGCGAGCGCGGCGACTCCGAGGGGGCCGCCCGCCAGGGCTGCGAGGACCGCGAGGGCCAGGCCGCACAGGGCCGCCGCGAGCGCCAGGGCCCCGGAGGTACGTCCGGCCGACCAGGCCGCCGCGCCCCGGGCGGCTGCCGAGGCCGCGTCCTCTCGCCCGCCCGCACGCGTGCGGGCGGGCACTCCCGCCCCGACCGTGAACCACGCCACCACCACGCCGGCCACCAGGGGCACGGCTCCCGCCGACCAGTTGGGCGCTGTCCCCTGGCCCGCGTCCGGAAGGGCCGCCAGCAGGGGGAAGGGGGGCAGCCGCGAGCCGGGGTCCGACAGCAACGGGCCCGCCGCATGACCGGCCCCGAGCGCGAACCCGGGGCCGAGCGCGTACGCGGCCCCCCACACCGCCGCGTTCGGAATGAGCGCCAGCGCCAGCAGCAGCACCGCGAACCGGCCCGACCAGCTGTCCGTGAGCTGCAGGAACGACAGCCGCGCCGGACCCCCGTGCCACACCAGCGAGACACCGACGAGGACGACCCCGCCGCCCACCAGCACCGCGGCCCCGGCGGCGGCGGCGCGTACGGCGGCCAGGAGCCGCGGTCCGGCGTCCGGAGACGCGACGGACCCGAGGCGCAGGGTGTCGAGAGCGTGCCGCACGGCCGGTGGCAGCGGCCCGAGCGGTCGCCCGTACGCCGTCCAGACGCCCGCTCCCGCCGCGGTCACCGCGAGCAGCGGCGGCCACAGGACGACCGACGTCCACGACGGGCTCGGTTCGCCGCCCGAGGCGTACACCGCGGCGGCGGCGCCGACCGTCAGATAGCCCACGACGGTTCCGGCCCACGCGGCCCGGACGGCGGGCGACGGCGCCCCGGACTCGTCGCCGTCGGCCGTCTTGCCGTCCGCCGCGTCGCGCGCCGCGCGGTGCAGCAGCCACACGGGCAGGGCGACGAGGAGCAGGGGAGTCACACCAATGGGTGCGGGTACGCCGGACAGCGTGTCCGTGCGGACGAGTTCCGCGCCGTGCGCCAGCAGCCACAGCGCGGCGGCGACGTGCAGGGCCCCGTCGGGGCCGCTGTCCGGGTAGGGCGAACTGATCCACAGGACCGTCACGAGGACGGCGAGCGCCGCCAGCCCAAGGCCCGCCGCGAGCGCGCCGCCGGCCAGGCCCGCGGCCAGGCCGGGCGACCGTTCGCCCAGCCGGGCGAGCGGCGGCGGCAACGACGGGCTGCGGTCCGGCCTGTGATCGGGGCTGCGATCGGTCATCTGGGTCACACCCGCCATGCTCCCAACGACACGCGCTTTCCCGTCGTAACAGGCGAACCTCGGATGTGTCGCTCAATATATGTTTTATGTACTTTTACGTACGAAAGGGCGCCCGGTGACGCAGACCGCTGCCCCCACCGACGCCGATACGGATACGGATACCGATACCGAGACCGGCGGCACCGACACCGACGGCGCCGCCACCGACCTGACGCCCGCTCAGGCCTTCGACGCCCTCTACGCGTACGCCGCCCCCGCCCTCGTACGGCAGGCGTATCTGCTCACCGGGCGGCGTGAGCTGGCGCGGGAGTCCGTGGAGCGGGCCTTCCAGCTGGCGTGGCAGCGCTGGCCCGAGGTGGCGGTCGACCGGGATCCGGCGGGCTGGGTGCGGGCGGCGGCGTACGAGTACGCGATGTCCCCCTGGCATCGGCTGCGGCTGCGCCACCGGTCCCCGGAGCCGCCGCCGTCCGCCCTGGACGACCGCCGGCTGTTGTCGACACTGCTGAATCTGCCGCCCGTGTACCGGCGGACCCTGCTCCTCTACGACGGTGTCGGCATCGGGCTGGCGGAGACCGCGGCCGAGACGGAGGCGAGCACTCCGGCGGCGGCGAACCGGCTGCTGTACGCGCGCGCGACCGTCGCCCGGCGCCTGCCCGAACTGGCGGAGAAGGAGGAGCTGCGGCGGCGGCTCGCCGAGCTGGGCGGCACGGAACGGCTGCGGACCGCCCCGAAGCCCGTCGTCGTGCGCTCCGGCAGCGAGCGCCGGGCCCGCCGCTGGACCCGCGCGGCCATCGCCTTCACGGTCCTGATCATCGGCTCCACCGCGTTCACGCTGCACACGGCCCCGGATCACTACGAGGCTCCGCAGGCCCCGGCCACGAAGGTGCCCGGCGTTCCGCCGCGTTCCGGCCCTGGCCCCCTGTCGGAGGAGGACCTGGAGCTGCGCGCCACACTGCGCGGCATGTTCGGCAAGGGGCCGGAGAGACTCGTCCCGCAACTCCGCTGAGAAGCCGCCCGGCAACGCGGACGGGCCCGCACCCCCGGTGAGGGTGCGGGCCCGTCGGCGTACCGACAAACAGGGAACCGGCCGGTCAGCCGGCGAGGATGGCGCGGGCCAGCTTCGCCGTCTCGGTCGGCGTCTTGCCGACCTTGACACCGGCGGCCTCAAGGGCCTCCTTCTTGGCGGCGGCCGTGCCGGAGGAGCCGGAGACGATGGCGCCGGCGTGGCCCATGGTCTTGCCCTCGGGCGCGGTGAAGCCCGCGACGTAGCCGACGACCGGCTTCGTCACGTTCTTCGCGATGTAGTCCGCCGCACGCTCCTCGGCGTCGCCGCCGATCTCACCGATCATGACGATCAGGTCGGTGTCGGGGTCGGCCTCGAACGCGGCGAGCGCGTCGATGTGCGTCGTACCGATGACCGGGTCGCCACCGATGCCGACGGCCGACGAGAAGCCGATGTCACGGAGCTCGTACATCATCTGGTACGTCAGCGTGCCGGACTTCGAGACCAGGCCGATCCGGCCCGGCTTCGTGATGTCGCCCGGGATGATGCCGGCGTTGGACTGGCCCGGGGTGATGAGACCGGGGCAGTTCGGGCCGATGATGCGGGTCTTGTTGCCCTTCGACTTCGCGTACGCCCAGAAGGCGGCGGAGTCGTGGACGGCGATGCCCTCGGTGATGACGACCGCGAGGGGGATCTCGGCGTCGATGGCCTCGACGACGGCGGCCTTGGAGAAGGCCGGCGGCACGAAGAGGACGGACACGTTGGCGCCCGTCTTCTCGATGGCCTCGGCGACCGTGCCGAAGACGGGGATGTCGGTGCCGTCGAAGTCGACCGACGTGCCGGCCTTGCGCGGGTTCACGCCGCCGACGATGTTCGTGCCGTCAGCGAGCATGAGCTTGGTGTGCTTCATGCCCGTGGCGCCGGTCATGCCCTGGACGATGACCTTGCTGTCCTTGTTGAGGAAGATAGCCATGGCTGTTCTGTCCCTCGTCCCTTACTTCGCGGCCGCGAGCTCGGCGGCCTTGTCGGCCGCGCCGTCCATGGTGTCCACGCGCTGCACCAGCGGGTGGTTGGCGTCGGAGAGGATCTTGCGACCCAGCTCGGCGTTGTTGCCGTCGAGACGCACGACCAGCGGCTTGCTGACCTCGTCGCCCTTGTCGGCGAGCAGCTGCAGCGCCTGGACGATGCCGTTGGCGACCTCGTCACAGGCGGTGATGCCACCGAAGACGTTGACGAAGACGGACTTGACGTCCGGGTCGCCGAGGATGATCTCCAGGCCGTTCGCCATGACCGCGGCGGAGGCGCCGCCGCCGATGTCGAGGAAGTTGGCCGGCTTCACGCCGCCGTGGTTCTCACCGGCGTACGCGACGACGTCGAGGGTGCTCATGACGAGACCCGCGCCGTTGCCGATGATGCCGACCTCACCGTCGAGCTTGACGTAGTTGAGGTTCTTCTCCTTGGCGGCGGCCTCCAGCGGGTTGGCCGACTCCTTGTCCTCAAGAGCGGCGTGGTCCGCCTGGCGGAACTCGGCGTTCTCGTCCAGGGAGACCTTCCCGTCCAGCGCCAGCACGGCGCCGGAGGCGACCTTGGCGAGGGGGTTGACCTCCAGGAGGAGGGCGTCCTCCGCGACGAAGGTCTCCCACAGGGTCACGAGGATCTCGGCGACCTGCTCGGCCACCTCGGCCGGGAACTTCGCCAGAGCCACGATCTCGCGGGCCTTCTCGATCGAAACGCCCTCGACGGCGTCGACCGGGACCTTCGCGAGGGCCTCGGGGGTCTTCTCCGCGACCTCCTCGATGTCCATGCCGCCCTGTACGGACGCCATGGCGAGGAAGGTGCGGTTCGTGCGGTCGAGGAGGTACGAGACGTAGTACTCCTCAAGAATCTCCGGGGCCGTCTCGGCGATCATCACCTTGTGGACCGTGTGGCCCTTGATGTCCATGCCGAGAATGTCCGTCGCGCGAGCGACGGCCTCGTCCGGGGTGGCGGCCAGCTTCACGCCGCCGGCCTTGCCGCGGCCACCGACCTTGACCTGCGCCTTGACGACGGACTTGCCGCCAAGTCGCTCGGTCGCCGCGCGCGCCCCTTCAGGCGTGTCGATGACTTCACCGGCCAGCACCGGTACACCGTGCTTGGCGAAGAGGTCCCTCGCCTGGTACTCGAACAGGTCCACGCGCGTCCGTCCCTATCAGGTAATTCGCGGTTCGTTGTCTGCGTGGGCGTGCCGCGAGGGCAACGTGACTGCGCGGTCACAAGGAGGGCGTGAGCACGGTGGCCGACACGCGGCATGTCCGTCTCGCAGGTTATCTCCGCCGACCGTGGGGTCGTAAATCGCAGATCACACCTGGGCGGTGATTACGGTCACAGATTGCCAGAGTAAAGGGCCTCACCAGGCTGGGGTTTGCCTGGTGAGGCCCCGCGAACAGCCCCTGAATCCGGCCTCAGGGGCGTGAGCCGGCGGTCCTCACCCCAATGAGGAACGCCGGCCCGCACCGCGGGGTCGTGCCCGGACGGACCGAACGGATTTCGGCCGTACGGGCCTGCGCCCAGCGGAGTCGGATGCGGCTCGGAAGCCGTTTGGAGGGGTGCCGTACGGTCGGCCGCCTCGCTCGGCCGTACGACGGGGGTGGTCAGAGGCCGTACGCGGACCCGCCCCGGCCGGGCGTCAGCCGGCCCGGCGTGCCGGACCCGGCCACGCCCTGGACGCCACCGACCGCGTTCGCGGCCTGCGTGACGGCGGCGGACCCGACGGCTCCGGTCAGCCGGTGGGCGAAGGACCCGGCCCGTCCGGCCGCGCCGCGCACGAACGGCCGGATGTCGCCCGTCACGCCGCACGCGAGTGCCGGCGGGGAAGGCCGGCTCCAGGGCCTGTCTGACGATTCCCGTCGTCACCCGGAGGGCGGCCGGGCGGCGTCAGGTGCGTGCTCTGGGCCCCCGGCCGGAGGCTGGAGGAGCGTGCATGACGTCGCCCGGCAGACGGGAATGGTCAGACAGGCCCTAGGTCCTGTCGTCAAATTCCCGACGTCCGCCCGGAGGGCGGGCCGGGCGGCGTCTGGTGCGTGCTCTCGGTGTGCCGGGCGGAAGCCCTCG
>NZ_JBHXTO010000141.1:0-24764 GCF_042677425.1 Streptomyces sp. NPDC127119
ACTCGGAGGCCGTCGAGAGGTGGACTGCGCTGGCCCCTGCACTAGAGGCCGTCGTCCTGTCCTACTGCGTCGATCCTCCAAGGAGCCGGGAGCCATACGGGGAGCCAACTGACGCGTCCGGCAGCGGACGGACGCGAACTGCCACGGACAGTGGAGCCGTTCGCCCGCAGGTGAGGCAGGGCCCTTCAACCGCTCTACCTGAGCCCAGTCTCAGCACTCCCTTAACGGCACCATAAGGATCGCCCTCACCCGCTCCCAGCAGGCGATTCTGCGGTTTCCAGGGGCTAGCTTGCTGATCGCCCCAGGCATCACAGGCACCCCCCAGATCCGTTTCGAGGAGTACCCCCATGCCCGCTCGCCACCAGGCAGCCGCCCGTATCGCCACCGTCGTCGCGGTCGGCGTCGCCCCGCTCGCCCTGACCGCGCTCGCCGCCGCTCCCGCCGTCGCCCACGGCTCGATGACGGACCCGGTGAGCCGGGTCGCCGGCTGCTTCGCGGAGGGTCCGGAGAACCCGAAGTCCGCCGCCTGCAAGGCGGCGGTCGCGGCCGGCGGCACGCAGGCCCTCTACGACTGGAACGGCGTCAACATCGCCAACGCCGCCGGGAAGTCGAAGCAGATCATCCCCGACGGGAAGCTGTGCAGCGCGGCCAACGACAAGTTCAAGGGCCTCGACCTGGCCCGCGCCGACTGGCCCGCCACGCGACTGACCTCGGGCAACCGCACCTTCCGCTACAAGGGGACCGCCCCGCACAAGGGCTCGTTCGAGCTGTACGTCACCAAGGACGGGTACGACCCGACGAAGCCGCTGAAGTGGTCGGACCTGGAGTCGACGCCGTTCCTCAAGGTCACCGACCCGAAGCTGGAGAACGGCGACTACGTCTTCAACGGGGTCGTCCCGGTCAAGTCGGGCCGCCACCTCATCTACTCGATCTGGCAGCGCTCCGATTCCCCCGAGGCCTTCTACACCTGCTCGGACGTCGTCTTCGGCGAGGGCGGCGCGGGTGCGGAGGCCTCCGCGGCCCCGGCCGCGTCGGCGCCGTCCGACGAGGAGATCGCGGACGGTGCGGACGAGTCGTCCGTGGAGCACGGGGGGCACGGCGACGACGACCCGAAGACCCAGGCGTCGGTCACGGCCGCGGCCGGCACGAAGTCGGACCCGGACTCCGGGACCGACTCCGGCTCCGGCTCCGGCTCCGGCTCCGGCTCCGAGGCCGTGGAGACGCCCGGAGCCGCCGAGGCCGCCGACGGGTCCGGGAACGGGGCCGAACCCGCCGGTGCGTCGGCGAACCTCGCCGAGACCGGGGGGTCCGACTCGACCGCGTACCTCGCGGTGGGTGGGGCGGCGGCGCTGGCGGTCGGCGCGGCGGCGATGTTCGCGTCCGTCCGCCGCAGGGCTGCCGCCGGCAAGTAGGGATCGTGGGGGTTCGGCTGTACGGGAACTGCGGGCCCGGCTGTGGCTGGGCGCGCAGTTCCCCGCGCCCTCTACGGGGCCCGGCCGGCTGAGCGCCGACAGACGGGTAGTGGGGGTTCGGTCCTGCGGGAACTGCGGGTCCGGCTGTCGCTGGGCGCGCAGTTCCCCGCGCCCCTTACGGGTGCTAGCTGATTGCTGACAGGCAGGTTGTGGGGGTGGCTCGGGGCGGGTCCAGGGCGTTGGCCACCTCGTGGAAGGCGATGCGGTCGACGAGTCCGATCGCCGCGTGCTCGGAGAGGTCGAGCGCGCACAGGTCCTGGATCAGGATGTTGCGTACGTTCGGGCCGTCGAGGAACTGCGAGCGGTACGGCGTGACGACCTCGTCGTACCGGGTGGCGATGACCGTGTAGCGCACGCCCGGCACGGTGTCGCCGCCCGCGTTGAGCCGGGTGAGGAACGCGGAACCGGCCACCTGGTCGGCGAGGGCCGGAGCGGCCGATGAGAGCACCTCGCTCGCGCCGGGGAAGTACGTGACCAGCTTGGCCAGTCCGTTCAGGGTGGTGCCGTGGTTGTCGGGGGCGATACCGACGAGGGCGTTCACCTTGGCGGCGCCGCCGAGGAACTTCAGGTAGTGGCGTGGCATCATCCCGCCCTGCGAGTGGCCGACGAGGTCCGCCTTCGCCGCCCCGGTCGCGGCGAGCACCTTGTCGACGAAGGTCTTCAGCTGCTCCGCCGACTTGTCGATGGGGCCGAGCCCGTGGACGAGCGGCACGCCGGGAAGCTGCCCGTAGTCGAGGGCGTAGACGCAGTAGTCGCGGCTGACCAGATAGGGCGCGAGGCCCAGCCAGTTGTCGACGGAGTTGGCGAAGGTGCCGTGGACGAGGACGACGGGGCGCGGGTGGGCGGCGGACGGCTTGCAGGAGTAGTCGTTCCATCCCCTGCTGGTCGCGGTCGCAGCCCGGTCGGTGGCGGTGGCGGCGGTGGCCGTGGTGGCGGGGACGATCGTGACCACCGCGGTCAGCAGCAGCGCCGACAGGGGTCTGAGCAGGTGCTTCCAGGGCAGCATCGGGTGATCTCCTTGCGGCTCAAGGGAGTGACGAGGCCATACGCCCTGTGATCCGGATCACGAGGATGCTGTTCTTTTTTCAAGTTACGGGCGAGTAGTAAGCGTGTGAAGTTACGCGTCAGTAAAAACTTCCAGTGATAACCGGGAGCGCTGACACGTGCCGTTGAACCGTCACCAGGCGGGCCTGATGGGACCGTAGGGCGCAATGCGCAGCAAATGATCGCGCAACGCCCGGACTTCACCCTCACCGATTAGTTCGATCCACGGCCGAACAGCCTCCGCGGCCGCCTCCTCCGCCGCCCGGGTGCACTCCCACCCTCGCTCGGTCAGCACGACCAGCCGGGCGCGCGCGTCGTCGGGGTGCGGCTGCCGTTCCGCGTACCCCTTGCGGACGATCTCGTCGACAAACTGACTCGCGGCCTGTTTGGTCACGCCCAGATGGGCGGCCAGTTCGGTGACCGTCGCCCCGCCGGACGCGATCCGGGCGAAGGCGAACCCGTGCGCGGGCCGCAGCCCCTCGAACCCGCGGGCGACGACACCGTCATGGATGCGCTGTGTGAGTTCACCGGCGACGGCGAGCAGCGCGGCGGAAAGGGCCATGGCCTCGGAGTTCTGCACGCATGCATTGAAACACCCTTGACGAAATGGTCAAGCAGCTTGACTATGATGCACAGTACTTGGTCAAGCGACTTGACCATCTAGCGCGCACAACAGCACGTACAACAGCGCGCACCCCAGCCCACACCGGAGGCAGCCATGCCCGTAGTCCGCTCGTCCGAAGCCGTCACCCATGAGATCCACGGCGCCCGCTTCGTCTCGTACGCCACTCCTCTGACCGGGAGCAGGGAACTGTGCGCCTGGCGGGGTGAGATCCCCGCGGGCACGAAGGCACCCGCGCACACCGTCAGCCGCGAGGAGATCTTCCATCTCCTCGCCGGGGAACTGCTGATGACACTCGACGGCCACACCGAACGGATCGCGGCGGGCGACACGGTGATCGTCAACCCCGGCGCGACACTCACCGTCGAGAACCCGACCGACGAGACCGCGATCTCGTGGGTCACCACGTCCATAGGCCTCCAGGCGGAACTGGCGGACGGCACGACGCTCACCCCACCCTGGGCCAACTGATCGAGGGCCGCCCGAAGGCGCCCCGCCCAGGGGCGCGGGGAACTGCGCGGCCAGCCACAAGGCACCCACACCCGCACCCTCCAGCGACCGACACCCCACCACCCCGCTCCCCCGCGGAGCGTCACGCCGCCAACGCGCCCGGAACCACCGCCCCCGCCCCGAACTTCTCCCGCACCCGGTCCGCCACCTCCTCAAGACGCCGCACCTTCTCGTCCACGGGATCGAACGTCAGCTGGTGGGAGGCCTGTTCGGCGGGGTCGAGCCCTTCGGCCCGCAGAGCCACGCCACGGACCCGGGCCCGCTGCAGACCGAGCGCCTCGTACATGCGGTACGCGGCGTCGGTGAGCGCGGAGGAGTGGGCGGTCGGCTCGGGGAGCGTACGGCTGCGGGTCGTCGTCGACCGGTCGGCATAGCGGACGGTGAGGGTGAGCGTGCGGCACACCATCTCCAGGGCGCGCAGCCGCGAGCCCAGTTCCCCGGCGGCGGAGAGCAGCGCGCGCCGATGCTGCGCGGGGTCCAACTCGTCGCGCGGAAAGGGCCGTTCGGCGGCGAGCGACCGGGACACGGCGTTCGGTACGACCCGGCCGCGGTCGATGCCCCGCGCCCTCTCGTGCAGTTCGCGGCCGGTACGGGCACCGGTGAGCCGTTGCAGTGTGGACAGCGGCGCGGCGGCCACCTTGCCGATGCTGTCCAGGCCGTACTCGCACAGGGTGCGGGCGGTCGCCGTACCGACTCCGGGCAGCGCCCGTACGGGCCGCTCCGCCAGGAACTCCGTGAGGGCGAGGGGGCCTTCGGGGACCACCCGGATCTCCCCGGGGGCGGCTTCCCGCAGGGCCATCCGCGCGAACATCGGGCCGGGCCCCGCCCCGATCGCGCAGTCGACGCCGTGCCAGGCGAGGGCCCGTACGCGGATCAGCGAGGCCAGTTCCACGACGTCCCGCCGGAAGTACCGTTCGGCGCCCCGCAGATCGGCCAGTGCCCCGTCGGGCGGCAGCGCCTCGACGACGGGGGTGAACTCCTCCAACGTGCCGAGGAGCCCGGGCAGGGCGGCCTCGTACATCGGCGGCAGCTGGAAACGTACGCAGAGGATGGTCATCCCGCACTCCCCGGGCTCTGGTGCCACAGTTTCTTTCCGCTCGCGGGCCCCTCGCCCGCCGGGCGCAGATCCGCCCACGGATGCATTTCGTATCCCGTGGGCAACTGGATTCGACGGCCGCCCGTCGGATCTCCCGCAGCCCGGGAACCGGCTCCGGCCCCAGGCTCTCCCTCAGCCCCTTCACCGGGCCCTCCCGCAGGCCCTCCCTGCGGCTCGGCCAGTCGCATCGCCACTCCGTCCAGTCCTTCCTCGTGCCGCAGTTCCACCAGGTCGGCGAGGTTCCAGGCGGCTGCCCCGACGACGCTGAGGCTGCGCGGGCCGCGCCGCTGCACCACTCCGCGTACGAGCAGGAGCCAGGAGTGGAAGACGGTGTGCGCGCACGCGTCGTGGGAGTCGTCGAAGAAGGCGAGGTCGAGCAGACCCGTACCGTCGTCCAGGGTGGTGAAGATGACCCGCTTGCCGGAGCGGATCGGTGGTGTCTGAGTGGCCGCCTTGGCGCCCGCGACCAGGACCGTCTCGCCGTGCTTGGCGGCCCGCAGCCGGCGGGCCGTGACGACACCCAGCTCGTCGAGGAACGTCCGGTGATCGTCCATCAGATTGCGTGAGGCATCCATGGAGAGCACGCCCAGTTCGGCGCTGAGGCGTTCCGCCGAGGAGAGGTCGGGCAGCCCGGCCGACGCGATCTCCTGGCCTCCCGCCAGCGGGAGTTGGGAGCCGCCTGCGCCGCGTGCGCCCCGGTGCAGTTCGGTCAGGTGCAGTTGCAGATCACGGCGGTTGGCGCCGAAGGTGTCCAACGCGCCCACCTGCGCGAGCCGTCCGGCCAGCGGGCGGCTCGGCCGGGCCCGTTCCCAGAAGTCGAGCAGCGAGGCGTACGGCTGCCCCTGTTCGATCCGGGCCGCCTCGGCCTCGCTGATCCCGTGCACGTCGGAGAGCGCGAGCCGGACACCCCAGGTCCCCTCCGAGTCCCGCGCCCCTTCCAAAGAATCAGACACCAGTTCGATACTGTGTGCGACCGACGACCGGTTCACGTCCAACGGCAGGATCGGCACCCCCCGCCGTCGCGCGTCCGCGAGCAGCAGCCGCTTCGGGTACATCCCGGGATCGTGTGTGAGCAGCCCCGCGTAGAAGGCGGCCGGGTGGTGGGCCTTCAGCCACGCCGACTGATAGGTCGGCACGGCGAACGCGACCGCGTGCGCCTTGCAGAAGCCGTACGCCCCGAAGGCCTCGACGATCTCCCAGGTACGGGTGATCGTCCGCGCGTCGTACCCCCGCGAGGCCGCGTGCTGCGCGAACCAGAAGCGGATCCGGCCCTGCGACTCGGGGTCGGACAGCCCGCGCCGCACCCGGTCCGCCTCGCCCCGTCCGCAGCCGGTCATGATGTCGACGATGTCGATGACCTGCTCGTGGAAGACCACGACCCCGTACGTGCTCTTCAGCGGCTTCTCCAGATCGGGGTGCGGGTAGCGGACCGGCGCGCGGCCGTGCCGTGCCTCGATGAACGGCCGCACCATGTCGGCCGCGACCGGCCCGGGGCGGAAGAGCGAGATGTCGACGACGAGGTCGTGGAAGGTCGCGGGCTGGAGCCTGCCGACCAGGTCCCGCTGCCCCGGCGACTCGATCTGGAAGCAGCCCAGCGTCTCCGTGGACCGGATGAGCCGGTACGTCTCCGGGTCGCCCTCCTCGACGGCGACGGCGTCCAGGTCGACCTGGTCGCCCGTCGCCCGCTCCACCTCGGCCACCGCGTGCGCCATCGCGGACTGCATCCGCACACCCAGTACGTCGAGTTTGAGCAGCCCGAGGTCCTCGACGTCCTCCTTGTCGAACTGCGACATGGGGAGCCCTTCGCCACTGGTCGGCACGACCGGCGTACGGGCGAGGAGCGAGGCGTCGGAGAGGAGGACCCCGCACGGGTGCATGGCGACTCCGCGCGGCAGGGCGTCCAGTGACTCCACCAGGTCCCACAACCGCCCGTACTTCTCCTTCTCCCCTGCCAGGGAACGGAGTTCGGGCAGTTCCGCCAGCGCGGCGCGGGCGTCGCGGGCGCGGATGTGCGGGAAGGACTTGGCGATGCGGTCGATGTCGGCCGGGTCCATGGAGAGGGCCGCGCCGACGTCCCGTACCGCGTGACGCACCCGGTACGTCTCCGGCATCGCCACCGTCGCGACCCGCTCGGTGCCGAACCGGCCGATGATCGCGCGGTAGACCTCGATGCGGCGCGCGGACTCCACGTCGATGTCGATGTCGGGCAGGACCGCGCGGCGTTTGGACAGGAAGCGCTCCATCAGCAGTCCGTGTTCGACGGGGTCGGCGTGCGCGATGCCGATGAGGTGGTTGACGAGCGAGCCCGCCCCCGAGCCGCGCGCGGCGACCCGGATGCCCATCCCCTTCACGTCGTCCACGACCTGAGAGACCGTCAGGAAGTAGGAGGCGAAGTGGTGGTGGGCGATGATGTCCAGCTCGCGGTGCATCCGCTCCCAGTACTCCCGCGCCCGGGACGAGCGGTCGTACCCGAGCCGCGTCATGCCTGCCGCCGCCCGTGAGGCCAGTACGCGCTGCGCGGTGCGGCGCCCGGCGCCGACGAGGTGTGCCTCGGGGAAGTGCACCGCGCCGATCCCGAGGTCGTCCTCCGGGTCGACCCGGCACTCGTCGGCGGCGGCCCGGGTCTGTTCGAGCAGCCGGTGGGCGGTGTCGCGGCGGTAGCCGGCGGCCTCGACGACCCGTTCGGCGGCGGCGAGCATGGCCCCCTCGTCCTTGAGCCAGGCCTCTCCGCTGTCCAGTTCCTTGCGGGGGTCGACGGGGACCAGCCGGCGGGCGGCGTCCAGCACGTCGGCGACCGGGCCCATGCCGGGGTCGGCGTACCGGACGGTGTTGGTGAGCACCGGGCGCACCCGCTGCTCGGCGGCGAAGCCGACGGTACGGGCGGCAAGGCGCAGGGAGCCGGGGCCGGTGCCCTCGCGTCCGTGCCAGACCGCTTCCAGGCGCAGCGCGTCGCCGTACACCTCCCGCCAGGGCGCGAGCAGTGCCGCCGCCCGGTCGGGCCGTCCGGCGGTGAGCGCGCGGCCGACGCCGGAGGCCGGGCCGAGCAGCACGGTCAGCCCGTCGGCGTGGTTCTCGGCCCGGGGCAGCAGTGGCCGCCCCTCTCCCGCATGCGCCGCAGTAACGATCCTGCAGAGATCGGCCCAGCCCTTCGCGCCGTCCCGGGCGAGGAAGGTCACGCGAGGCGTCGACTCGTCGACGAAGGCACCGCCCCGCACGGGAGTCCGGCGCCGCTCACCCCGTACGGACTCCGCGGCGGCCCTTCCCGCGACCCCTGCGGACGCTCCTTTCACGGATCCTCCGGCGGGCCTTCCGGTGGGCTCTTCGACCGCGAGGTCGACTCCGAACAGCGGGCGCACGCCCACGCCCTGCGCGGCACAGGCCTTCGCGAAGCGGACCGCGCCCGCGACGGTGTCCCGGTCGGTGAGCGCCAGCGCGTCCATGCCCCGCTCGGAGGCCCGCTCGGCAAGGCGCTCCGGGTGGGAGCCCCCGTACCGCAGGGAGTATCCGGAAGCGGTGTGCAGATGCGTGAAGCCGGGCACGCGCACCTCCACCACCAGGGGCTTCCACACAGCCCTCGAACATTAGTTCCCAAGTCCCTCACCTCCACCATAGACCATCTCTCGAACATCTGTACGACATCCATTCGGACCCGTCCCACCTGCGCAAACGTCACGACGCCCGGACCGTGGGGACATGCCACGGACAGCAGAGGCCCCGCCCAAGTCCTTCCTCGACGAGGTCAAGGACGCGGTCACCCCGCGGGCCACCCTGCTCGTCATCGGCGTGGTCGCCCTGCAACTGCTCTTCATCGCCTCCTACGTGGGGGCGCTGCACCATCCGAAGCCGAAGGACGTGGCGTTCGGGGTGGTCGCGCCGGGCGCCGCCGCGGGGCAGACGGTGGCCCGGCTCGAAGAACTGCCCGGCAGCCCTCTGGACCCCCGAAAGCTCGCCGACGAGGCGACGGCCCGCGAGCAGATCGCGAACCGTGACATCGACGGCGCCCTGCTGGTCGACCCGAACGGCACCACCGACACCCTGCTGGTCGCCTCCGGCGGCGGAAAGACCCTGTCCAACGCCCTGATCGCGCTCACCACCGCGCTGGAGAAGGACCAGGGGCGCACGGTACGGACCGTCGACGTGGTCCCGGCCGACGCCCAGGACGCCAACGGGCTGACCCCCTTCTACCTGGTCGTCGGCTGGTGCGTGGGCGGCTATCTGTGCGCGTCGGCGCTGGCGATCAGCACGGGGGCCCGTCCGGCCAACCTGCGGCGCGCGGTGATCCGGCTCGCCGCGATGGCCCTGGTCGCGATCGTCGGCGGACTCGGTGGGGCGGTCATCGTCGGACCGGTCCTGGGCGCCCTGCCGGGAAGCGTGGCCGCCCTCTGGGGACTCGGCGCGCTCATCACCTTCGCGGTGGGCGCCGCCACGCTGGCACTCCAGTGCGTCTTCGGGATCGTCGGCATCGGAGTGGCGGTCCTGCTGGTGGTGATCCTGGGCAACCCGAGCGCGGGCGGCGCCCTCCCCCCGCCGATGCTCCCCCCGTTCTGGAAGGCGATCGGCCCGGCCCTCCCCCCGGGCGCCGGCACCTGGGCAACCCGCTCGATCGCCTACTTCAAGTCCAACGACATCACCACCGCGCTCCTGATCCTCTCGGCCTGGGCAGCAGCGGGAACAGCGATCACCCTGACGGCAGGCTCACTTGGCAAACAGGCTCAACCCCGCCGCCCCTAGGGGCGCGGGGAACTGCGCAATCCTTCAGGCGCGCCCCACCGAGCCCGCACCCTCCAGACGACCTCCAGGGGCGCGGGGAACTGCGCAATCCTTCAACCACACCCCACCGAACCCGCACCCTCCAGACGACCCCCAGGGGCGCGGGGAACTGCGCAATCCTTCAACCACACCCCCACCGAACCCGCACCCACTCCCCAACCCGACCCAACCCAAGGCAACGCAGCGCAACGCAGCGCAGCACAACGCAACGCAAAAGCCCCGCCCCCGCGCCAGCGGGACCGGGGCTTTCACACCACGGCGGAGCCGATCGTCAGCCGATCTGCGTACCCGTCGCGGACAACGCCTCAGTCACCGGCTGGAAGAACGTCTCCCCACCGGAGGTGCAGTCACCACTGCCACCGGACGTGAGTCCCACCGCACTGCTGCCCGAGAACAGCGACCCACCGCTGTCCCCCGGCTCGGCGCAGACATCGGTCTGGATGAGCCCGTTGACGATGTCACCGTTGCCGTAGTTCACGGTCGCGTCCAGGCCGGTCACCGACCCGTCGTGCACCTGGGTCGTGGACCCGCTCCGGGTGACCTCCATCCCGACGGTCGCCTCCGCGGCCCCCGATATCTGCTGCGCGGAACCGTTGTAGAGGTTCACCTCGCTCGGGTGGTCCACGTCCGCGGTGTACTTCACCAGGCCGTAGTCGTTGTCGGGGAAGCTGGAGTCCGCGTTCTCGCCGATCTCCGTGCCGGAGGAGTCGGACCAGTTGGTGATCCCCTCGGTGCAGTGCCCGGCGGTGAGGAAGAACGGCTCGCCGCCCTTGACCACGTTGAAGCCGAGCGAGCAACGGCCGCCACTGCCGGTGATGGCGTCACCGCCGGCCACGAAGGTCTTGAACTCCCCCTTCGTCCGCTTGAGTTCGGTCGTGCCGCCGAGGCCGTCGACGACCTTGGTGAGTTTGGTCAGCTCGGCACCGGTGACCGTACGGTCCGCGGTGACGACGACCTTGTTGGTCGCGGGGTCGAGCGCCCACGAGGTGCCGGGGATGGTCGCGTCCTGCTTCAGCGTCGTACGGGCGCTCTTCAGGTCGGCGAGAGAGTTCTCGACGACTCTGGCCCTGGCGCCCGCCGACTCGACGGTCTCGGCCGCGGCCTGGTCGAGCACGTTCACGACGAGGCTCTTGGCCTTCGCGTCGTAATACGTTCCCGCCGCGTCGCCGCCGAGGTCCTTGCCGAGCGTCGAGGCGAGCTTTCCGGCCGCCGTGACCGAGAGGACCTTCAGCTCGGGGGCGGGCGTGTTCTCACTCGCGTTCGCACTCTGCAAGGTGACTCCACCCGCGACGAGTGCGGCGATGCCCGCGCCGGCTGCGACGGCCCGTCGCCTGGATATGCGTCGGTGCTTCAACTCGTGTCCTCCTGTGGGGGGTCGGACGCGGCGGTAGTGGGGACCAGCGCGACCGAAAGGTGTGTGGCAATGGTGACGACTCATGAAAAAAGCCGCGTCCATGCCAACGGACACCACCCACTATTCCGAGGCCCCACCGGGGCACACAAGGTCGACTTCAGGACGCGCGCACGACAACCGACGTGCGCCCCCGCACGGTTGACGCGCGTTGACAAGAACGCTGTCACACCACGTCGATCCCCATTGCAAATACTACGAGCGAGTAACCAACGCCCCTCTGTGAGGTCTAGTCCTGTCCTGAATTCGACCCTCGGAAGTCCGGATCCAGCGGTGCCTCGACGGGCGGGAGTTGCTCCTGCATCGATTGCTGCCACTGGGTCAGCAACTGCTGCGCCTGAGCCGCCAGCTCCAGGGGCCGGTTCGGAGGGCGGTCCGAACTCCGGCCCGAGGTCTGCTCCGAAGCCCCGCCCGCCCCTTCCGCCCCGCTCGCCCCGTCCAGGGTCTGCTGCGATTCGGACAGCTCCCGCGGTGACTGCTGGGACTGCTCCGCCTGCTCTGCCTGCTGTGGCCGCGGCGCCTGCTGGGACTGCACGTGAGCCGTCCCCGGATGCGCCGGATGCGGGCCGTGCCCCGGCTGGGCCCGCTCCAGGAACCGCAGCAGCTCGACCGGGAAGGGCAGCACGAGCGTGGAGTTCTTCTCCGCCGCGACCGCCACCACGGTCTGCAGCAGCCGCAGCTGGAGCGCGGCGGGCTGCTCCGACATCACTCCGGCGGCCTCCGCCAGCTTCTTGGAAGCCTGCAGTTCGGCGTCCGCGTTGATGACCCGGGCCCGCCGCTCACGGTCGGCCTCCGCCTGGCGCGCCATGGACCGCTTCATCGTCTCCGGCAGCGACACGTCCTTGATCTCGACCCGGTCGATGGAGACGCCCCACTCGACGGCCGGGCTGTCGATCATCAGCTCCAGGCCCTGGTTCAGCTTCTCGCGGTTGGAGAGCAGGTCGTCCAGCTCGCTCTTGCCGATGATCGAGCGCAGCGAGGTCTGCGCCATCTGCGAGACCGCGAACCGGTAGTCCTCGACCTTGATGACCGCGTCGGCGGCGGACACCACCTTGAAGTAGACGACGGCGTCCACCCTGACCGTGACGTTGTCCCGGGTGATCCCCTCCTGCGCGGGCACCGGCATAGTCACGATCTGCATATTGACCTTCTGCAGCCGGTCCACGAAGGGCATGATCATCGTGAAGCCCGGACCACGCACCCCGGATCGCAGCCTTCCGAGCCGGAGCACCACTCCGCGCTCGTATTGTTTGACGACTCGGGCCGCGGCCATCCCGTACACCACTCCGACGGACGCGAGTGCCACTCCCGCCGTCACCAGCTCCTCGACCATGACGACCCCCAGGGTCCGTAACGGGCGCAAAAGGTGTGTACTTCGACGGTAACTCCGGCGCGCGGACGAAGGGGAGATGGAGGACAGAGGTGCCTAGCGGGATACGGATGCGGGACGGGCGGCGGCTGGCGTTCGAGGAATGGGGCGACCCTCAGGGCACGCCGGTGGTGCTGCTGCACGGCACACCGGGCTGCCGGACCGGGGTGGTGCCGCAGGACCTGATCGAGGCGCGCCCCGAGGTGCGGTTCATCGCGTACGACCGCCCCGGGTACGGGGACTCCGACCGCGGCCCGGGACGCCGGGTGGCGCAGGCGGCGCGGGACGTGGCGGCGCTGGCCGACGCGCTCGAACTGGGTCCGTTCGCGGTGCTGGGCCGGTCGGGCGGTGCCCCGCACGCGCTGGCCTGTGCGGCGCTGCTGCCGACCCGGGTACGGCGGGCCGCCGCGCTGGCGAGCCTCGCGCCGCCCTCCAGCGAGGGGCTGAACTGGTTCGAGGGGATGGCGGAGTCGAACGTCGAGGAGTTCACCCGGGCACTGACCGACCCCGTGGACTTCTCGGAGCGGCTCGCCTCGCGGGCCGCCGAGATCCGGACGGACCCGGCGCAGCTCCTCGCGTCGATCCGGGACGGGCTCACCGAATCCGACCGGCGGATCGTCTCCACCCCGGCCGTGAGCGACATGTTGTTGCGCAACTACCGTGAGGCACTGCGCACTTCGGCGTACGGCTGGCTCGACGACAATCTCGCGCTGCTGAGCCACTGGGGCTTCGACCCGGCACGGATCACCCGGCCCGTGCTGCTGTGGCACGGCGCCGAGGACGCCTTCTCCCCGGTGGGCCATTTCGAGTGGCTGGCCCGCACCATCCCCCGCGCCCGGCCCGTGCTGGATCCGAAAGGGGGCCACTTCTCGGCGCTGGAGGCCCTTCCCGACGTACTGGACTGGCTGTGCGCCACGCCGAGGACCGACGGCTGAGCCGGGCCGACGGCTGAGTCGGACCCAACGGATGAGCCGGACCCACGGCCGAGCCGGCACGGGGTGCGCGGGACGAGTCGGCTCGTCCCGCGGGCGACCCCACGACGAGCCCCCGCACCGCGAACGGTGTGCGGGGGCTCGTCTGCTGCTGGCTGCAGGTTCAGACCGTTCGGACAGTTCGGACGGATCTACTGTGACGCGTACCGATCAGTAACACGTACCGATCAGTAGACGCTGACGCCGTAGGCACTCAGGGCCTCGGTGACCGGCTGGAAGAACGTGGTGCCGCCGGAGGTGCAGTTGCCGCTGCCGCCGGAGGTCAGACCGTAGGCGACACCGTTGCTGCCGTAGAGCGAACCGCCGGAGTCGCCGGGCTCGGCGCAGACCGTGGTCTGGATCATGCCGTAGACGATGTCGCCGCCGCCGTAGTTGACGGTCGCGTTGAGGGCGGTGACCCGTCCGGTGCGCGTACCGGTGGTGGAACCGGTACGGATGACGTTGGTGCCCACCGCCGGGGTGGCCGCGCTGGTGATGTCCACGCTGCCGGCGGTCCCCGACTTGGTGACCGAGGTGTTGGTGTAGCGCACCAGGCCGTAGTCGTTGGTCGGGAAGCTGGACCCGGCCGTCGTACCGAGGGTGGTCGTGTGCCCCGAGTTCGACCACCAGGTGCCGGCGCCGTCGGTGCAGTGGCCGGCGGTCACGAAGTAGTCGACGCCCGAGCTGCTGCGGACGTTGAAGCCGAGCGAGCAGCGCCAGCTACTCGCATAGATGGCGTCGCCACCCTTGATCAGCTTGTTTATCTTGCCCGGGGTGCTCTTGATCTGCAGGGCTCCGGCGTTGGCGCCCGCGGCCTGCTTGATCTTCGCGATCTCCGCCTTCGAGACCGTGCTGTCCACCGTGACCAGGACCTTGCCGGTCTTGGCGTCGGTCGCCCAGGCGGTGCCGGGCACATCGGCCTTGAGCACCGCGGAGTTGGCGCTCTTCAGCTGGGTGGTGCTGAACGTCGACGCGTCGTTCGCGTTCGCCGCGGGGACGGTGAACGCTGCCGCGGCCACGAGTCCGGTGCTCACGGCGATCAGCCGGGTCCGTCTCGCTATGCCACTACGGGGGGTGGTGCGCTTGGTCCTCACTGTTCGTTCCCTCCAAAGGGAAGTCGGGGGCCCGCGTGGGGTCGGGGCCCGTGAGGCGCACGCCAGAGGCAGAGTGTCCGGATTCCGGATACGCCGTGCCCCTGACAAGGCGCTGGGGGGAGTATTTGGCCGTGCACCCGAACGACGCAAGGGCGCCTTTCGGCCGTACGGCGTTCAACTTACGTATGCCCCACAGGAGTTGATCTCTTCGGCGCCGAGGTGTGGGGTGCGTGCGGATCGGCCGGTGCGGATCACGGGTGCGGGTCGAGCCGTGCAGGTCAGGCAGGGCGGATCGGACCAGGTGGATCAGGCGGTGCGGATCGGGCGGTACGCGTCACCGGAGCAGATTGCGCTCGCCGGCCGCAATCTCCGCGCCCAGAGTATTCCCCGGCGGCGGGAATGGGCAGATGAAGTGGTCCGCGAATGCGCACGGCGGGAGCAGGGCCCGGTTGAAGTCCACCGTCGTGCGCCCCCGCGCGTCGGGCGCGGCGGGCCGCAGGAACCGGAAGCGGTAACTGCCGTGTCCGCTGGTGGAGTCGGCGAAGACGGCCCACAGCGAGCCGTCCTCCTGGACGGTCACCTGCAGCGTCAACTCCTGTCCGTCCAGCGTGAACGCGAGTTCCCCGCCGAGCCCGAGCCCCCGCTCGCGCCCGTCGGCGTTCCCCACCCGCACGGTCCGCTTCTCCCCGTACGGCGTGAAGCGCCCCGGCACCGACCAGCGCGGGTCGTACGAGGTGGCCTCGATGCCGCGGAACGCCTGCCGCGCAGGTGAGGCCGGGTCGAAGTCGCGTACACCGGGGACGCCCTCGCGTACGAGGACGACGAACCGGCGCTCCCCGTACGCGACCCGGGCGTCACTCGCCGGGCCGGGGTCCGCCACCAGCCTGACCTGGCCGTTCAGGGGCCGTCCGGCCACCTGGACGCCGTCGGACTCCTCGGCCGCCAGCAGCACCGCGTCCCCGTCGACGGTCCAGCGGCCGGGCATGTCCGGAATTCGTCCCTCCGGATGATCTTCGATCCAGTGCGTCCCGCGGAGCGCCAGGGGCCCGTGGGGCGCGGACACCGTCGTGGTGCGCTGCTCGTGCCAGTGCTTCCAGTCCTCGGCCGCGTCCGTCGTCATGTGATCAACCCTTCCACACGGGATCGTGCACCCCGAGGTGTGAGCGCAGTGTCGTACCGGTGTATTCCGTCCGGAACACGCCACGCTCCTGGAGCAGTGGCACGACCCGGTCCACGAACGCGTCCAGGCCGCCCGGCGCCGGATGCGGTACGAGGACGAAACCGTCGGCCGCGCCGGTTCGTACGGAGTCGTCGATCTCGGCGGCGACCGACTCCGCCGTGCCGACGAAGGACCACCTGCCGTCCGACGCGCCGATCCCGGCGGCCCTCTCCCGTGCCTCGGCGGCCGAGTCGCCGAGTACGGCGGTGGCCTCGGCCATGATCTTCAGGTCGGTGCGGTCGCGGCCGTACCCGGCGAGGCGGCCCTTCACCTCGGCGTAGAGAGCGCGGCCCGCCTCCGGAGTCGCGTACCGCGTGAGGATCACATCGGCGGTGGACTCCGCGAACGCGCGTCCCTCCGGCGAGTTGTCGGAGGGACGGATGACGACGGGGTGGCCCTGCGGGGAGCGCGGCACGGTGAACTCGCCGGCGATGTCGAAGTGCCGGCCGCGGTGCGCGAACGGGCGCACGATGCCGTCCGGCGTCCACGAGTCCCACAACTCCCGTGACACGTCGACGAACTCGGCGGTGCGGGCGAGCGGGTCGGCGGAGTCCGCCACGTTCCAGGCGGCGCGCCCCGCGCTGAGATGGTCCAGCGTGGCCAGCCTGCGGGCGAGTTCGTACGGTTCGTTGGAGGCCGTGTCGACCGTGGCGGCGAGCCCGATCCGCTCGGTGCGGGCGACGAGGGCGTTCAGCACGGTGACCGGCTCGGGGACAGGTCCGCCGCGCTCGGCGGGCCGCGCCTCCTCGGCGAGGAGGAGGAAGTCGAACAGGCCGCGTTCGGCGGTGCGCGCGAGTCGCTCGAAGGACGCGAAGTCGGCCCCGGCGGTGGTGCCCGCGCCGCCGGGGACGTACGCGGCGAGGTGCACCTGCTGGAGAAGGGGCGGGAAGGGCCCGCGAGGAGGCTGCCCGGCGGGCGTCCGTACGGTCATGACGTTCCCCCTGTCACGGCGTACCGACGGGCGGGCCGGCCGAGCCCCAGATGCTCGCGGAGCGTGCTGCCCGGGTAGAAGGTGCGGAGGAGCCCGCGGTGCTGGAGCAGTGCGGCCGTGCCGTTGACCAGGCGTTCCAGGTCCCGGCGCGGTTCGACAGGGGTGAGGTGGAAGCCGTCGGCGGCACCGGTCTCGTGCCAGGCGGCGATCAGTTCGGCGAGGTCGACGGGTCCGCCGCGGTACAGCGGGCCCTGCGCGGTCTGCCGCGGGCCTCCCCCGCCGTGGCCCGGCTCGGCCGCGCGTTCGCCGTCACCGAGGTCGACGGTGAGGGCGGCGAGGACCCGCAGTTCGTCCGGGTCCCGGCCGTGGGCGAGCGCGGAGGCCTGCAACTCGGCGCGTATCGCGCCCACTTGGGACGGGTTCGTGCCCCGGACCAGTGCCACGTCCGCGTACCGGGCGGCGGTCGCGCGGGCGTGCCGGTCCGTGGCGTCGACGACCCGTACCGGGTAGTGGCCCGGGTGCGGGTCCGTACGGTCGGCGCCGTCCCGGAGCCGGGCGGCCACGTCGGCGGCCTGTCCCGCCTCGTGCCACAGGGCGTCGACGGGTGCCGCGTGCCGACGACCGAAGAGGCGGGCCTCGCCCTCGGTGGTCGACACGTCGATACACCAGCCCGCCCGGCCGCGGCTCACCCAGTCGAGGGTCGCCACGGCGGCCCGGACCTGGAACGGCTCGGTGTGGGTGGTGGTGACGGTCGGCACGAGACCGATGCGGGTCGTGGCGGGCGCGACCCGCGCCAGCACGGCGAGCGCGTCGAACCCCGGCCGCGCGAAGCTGTCGCCGAGGGTCACGAAGTCGAACCCGCCGCTCTCCGCGAGCCGCGTCAGCTCGACGTGGACCGAGACGTCGTCGTGGGCCGCCGTCTGGTCGACGGCTGCGGCCAGGTGCAGAAGCCCCCGGCCGTTCGGTGGCGTCATGGGAGGAAAAACCTTTCTGGGAAGCTCCCGTGCCGCCGCCGCGACGAGCGGAGCCACGGCGGCGGCACGGGGCTTGGGTGGAACAGGGCTCAGGTGGAACGGGTCATAGGCGGAACGGGGCTTGGGCTGAATGAGCTTGGGCGAATGGCTCCGGCGTCAGATCTTCGGCAGGCCCGGCGGGTTGATCTCCGACTTCGGGACGGCCTCGCTCGACAGGCCCCAGCGCTTGAGCACCTTCGCGTAACTGCCGTCCTCGATCACGTGGTTGACGGCTGCCGCGTACGCGTCGACGAGTCCGCTGCCCTTCTTCGTGGTCGCGGCGATCTTGCCCTGGAGGTCGTCGCCGGCACCCGAGAGCGTGCCGACGATCTCCGACTGCCCGGCGCTGGACACGTGGTACGCGGCGGACGGGCTCGGGCCGAGGTAGGCGTCGATACGGCCCGACTGGAGAGCCAGGTAGTAGTCCGTGTCCTTCTGGAAGTACTTGATGGTGACGGCCTTGCGGCCCGCCTTCTCGTTCTGCTTGCTCCAGTCGACGAGGATCTTCTCCTGGTTGGTGCCGGAGGAGACGGCGATCGTCCTGCCGGCCACGTCCTCGGGCCCGTCGACCTTCCAGCCGCTGCCCTTCTTCGCCTCGAACGCGATGTTGTCGAGACGGTAGGTGGCGAAGTCGTACTTCTCCTTGCGCTCCTCGGTCACGGTGACGTTCGAGAAGACGGCGTCGAACTTGCCGCTGTCCAGGCCGACGAAGAGGTTCTCCCAGGAGACCTCGTCGTTGTCGAGCTTCAAGCCGAGGGTGTCGGCGACGAGGGTCGCGAGGTCGATCTCGGAGCCGATTCTCGTCTTGTCGTCGGTCGCGTAGAAGCCGAGTGGCGGTGAGGCGTCGGCGCTCTGGCCGAGCTTCAGCGTGCCGCGCTCGCGGATCGCCGCCGGGACGAGCGCGGCGATCTCGGCGACCTTCTTGCCGCGGATCCGGTTCTGGTCGGGGCCGATGTTGACGTCGCCGACCTTCTTCGTGCCGGACGAGCCCGTCCCGGTCGCCGCATCGCTGTCACCACCGCAGGCGCTGAGCAGCGGGGCGACGACGAGGGCTGCGACGGAGGCGGCGAGGGTGCGTCGGGATATCACGGTGAACTCCTTTGCTGGGAACGGACGGTGAACGAAAGCGGCCTCGGCCGGACTGCCGGTCCGGAAGCCGGTCGGAGAACCGCTGGGAGAGCCGGTCGGAGCGGTCGAAGGGTGGTGGTGGGCCTCAGAGGACCTTGGAGAGAAAGGCGCGGGTGCGCTCGTGCTTCGGCGCGTCGAGTACGTCGCCGGGGGCGCCCTGTTCGACGATGCGGCCGTCGTCCATGAAGACGACGGTGTCCGCGACCTCGCGGGCGAAGCCGATCTCGTGCGTGACGACGATCATCGTGGTGCCCTGGTGGGCCAGGTCCTTGATGACGTCGAGGACTTCGCCGACCAGCTCGGGGTCGAGCGCGGACGTCGGCTCGTCGAAGAGGAGCAGCCTCGGTTCCAGGGCGAGCGCGCGGGCGATGGCCACCCGCTGCTGCTGCCCGCCGGACAACTGCTTCGGGTAGGCGTCGGCCTTGTCGGCGAGCCCGACCCGGTCGAGCAGCCTGCGCGCCGCCTCGGTGACCTCCTTGCGGGACCGCTTCAGCGCGGAGACCGGGGCCTCGACGATGTTGTCCAGGACCGTGAGGTGCGGGAAGAGGTTGAAGTTCTGGAAGACGAAGCCGATCCGGGTGCGCTGTTTGAGGATCTCGCGCTCGCGCAGCTCGTAGAGCTTGTCGCCGGAACGTCGGTAGCCGACCAGCGAGCCGTCCACGCTGATCCAGCCCTGGTCGACCTTCTCCAGGTGGTTGATGGTGCGCAGCAGGGTGGACTTGCCGGAGCCGGAGGGGCCGAGGACGACGGTGACCTCGCCCGCGCGCACCTCCAGGTCGACGCCCTTGAGCACCTCCAGCGAACCGAAGCTCTTGTGGACGGCCCTGACGTCGACCATGGGCGCGGCAGGCCCGCCGCCTGTGCCGTCGGTGTCGGTGCCGGTGTCGGGAGTGGTGGGCGCGCTCATCGGGTGCTTCCCTTCGCGAAGTGTCGTTCCACGTAGTGCTGGAGGACGGAGAGCGCGGTGGTCAGGAGGATGTACCAGGCCGTGGCGACCATGAGCAGCGGTACGACCCGGCCGTTGCGTCCGTAGATGACCTGGACCTGGTAGAAGAGCTCGCCGATCGCCATGACGGAGACGATCGAGGTGCCCTTGAAGAGGGAGATCACCTCGTTGGCGGCGTTCGGCAGGATGGAGCGCATCGCCTGCGGCAGCACGATCCGGCGGATCTGCCGAAGGCGTGGGATGCCCAGGGCCGCGGCGGCCTCCAACTGGCCACTGTCGACGGCCAGTACGCCACCGCGCACGATCTCGGCGGCGTACGCGGCCTGGTGCAGGGCGAGTCCCAGGACGGCCGCGCTCATCGCGCCGACCAGACCCATCGTGTCGAAGGTGAAGAAGCCGGGCCCGAAGGGGATTCCGAACTTCAACTCCTTGTAGAGATAGGCGAGGTTGAACCAGAAGAGCAGCTGCACGATCAGCGGGATCGACCGGAACGCCCAGATGTAGGCGAAGGAGACGGCCTTCAGGAACGGACTGTCGGACAGCCGCATGAAGGCGAGGACGATCCCGAGGGCGAAGCCCAACGCCGTTCCGTAGGCGGTGAGTTGAAGGGTCACCCAGACCGCCTTGAGGATCACCTCGGCGGTGAAGAACTCGGCGAACACCTCCCATTCCCAGCCGGGGTTGGTGGCGAGCCCGTGGGCGAACTGGGCGAGCAGCACCGCGGTCACGATCACGGCGGCCCAGCGCCAGGGGTGCCGCACAGGCACCACCTTGAGCGCGCCGTAGTCCTCGGGCTCGGCCGGCGCCTTGACGATGGGTGGATCACTGGTCAGCGACATGGGGTCCTCGGGGCGGAAGAGGGAACGGGGTGCGCGGTGCGGGCGCGGGGTGCGCCGTGGGCGCGGATGCGATGACGTGCCTGCGCCTGCGGGGCGCCGGCTACGCGGCGGTGGCGCGACAGGAGAGGTCGCGCAGGAAAGCCAGCGCGGCCCGCGCGGTGGCGTCGTTCTGCCGGAAGGCGGGCCCTCCGGTACGGGGCCGGGTGAAGGCGCCGGAACCCCGGGCGTCGGTGTGCGGCCCGAGCGCGAAGCGCCGTGGGTGCGGGGCGCCGGACCGGTCGAGGACGCGCCCGTCGGCGGGGTCGACGGCGAGCAGGCCCTCGGGCGTGGCGGCGGCCCCTTCGGCGTACAGCTCACGCAGCAGGGTGTCCCGGGTCCGCTCGACGGTGGGGTGCGGCAGTCGTGCCTCGACGAGGGCGCGGGCCTCGACGTACTCGCCGGGCACGGTGGTGCTCGTGGCGCGGAAGACTCCGTCCGCGGCCGTCACGGTCATGCCGGCGCCGAGGAAGTTCAGTACGCCCGCCCGTGACAGGGCGAGCAGCTGCCGCAGCCTGGGGCCGGGCGGCCCCGAGGCGAGATAGCTGAAGAAGCCGTGCCACCAGGGCCCGATGTCGCCGAGCCGCACCAACTGCCCGTAGACGGAGAGGAGTCCGAGGAAGACCGCCAGGTCGGGGCTGTGCGCGGGGTCGTGCCGCCGGGCGAGGTCCCCTTCGACGTAGGCGCGCAGACCGTCCTGGAGCGCGTCGTACGAGGGGTGGCGTACGCCGTCCAGGGGGTGGTCGAGCGCCGACAGGTCCAGCCGGTCGGCGGGGTCGGGCACGGCGGCGGCGACCAGCGCCCGGAGCTCGGCGCGGCCCGCGCTGTCGACGGCGGTGCACTTCTCGTATCGCTGCTCGAAGTCGGTCCAGGGCATGGCCGTGCGGTCGGGACGGGCCGTGAACAGCCGGTGGTAGTGGGCGAAGCCCAGCTCCTTCTCGACCAGCGGCCACACGTCCTGCCGGAAGTCGAACCCACCGGGGCGCGCGAGCAGTTCGTCCACCTCACCGGGTCCGAAGAACCGTGGCAGCGGCGGGCGTTCACCAGTCCAGTCGTAGCCGATCTTCGAGTGGTACGGGACCCCGCGCCGCGATCCGACGTGCAGCACGGGCTCGCGCCCGGACGCCCGGTACGCCAACTCCCCGTCCGCGCCGGTCTCGTAGCGGCCCCCGCGGCCTTCCGTGAGCAGGACCATCAGGTCGACGAAGGCGAGCCCGAAGCCCCGTACGAGCACCGGTTCACCGGGTCCGAGGGCGGACAGGTCGCTGTCGGCGGTGAAGTCGGGCGGCAGATGGACGAGGTCGTGGGCACGGGCGTACGCGGCCAACTCGCGCTGTTCCTGGTCCAGTTCGGCGTCGAGATGGCCGAGCGCGAGGACGACGAGGTCGGCGAGGAGCGGACGCGGCCGGCCCTCCAGCCACACCTGCTGACGGCCCTCGGACGGACCCCCGACCCGCACGGCGCGGTGGGGGTGGTGACGGACCCGGATGCCCGGCGGGAGGGCGGCGACGGTCCGCTCGTACACCCAGCGCAGATAGGCGCCCTGCCGCTGCCGGTCCGCGAAGTGGCGTCCGTCGAGCCGGGCCCACTCGTGCAGGGTGGGGCCCTCCCGTACGGGTCCGGCCATGTCCACGGTGTCGTCGGTGAACATGGTGACGTCCTGGGCCTGCGAGTTCATCCACAGCAGCGGTGGCTGTTCCTCGCGCCAGATGCGTCCGCCGCCCGGCGGATACGGGTCGACGAGATGCACGTCGAGCCCCGAACCGGCGTACAGCTCGGGCGCGTTGGCGGCGATCCGCTCCAGCAGCCCGGTCCCCCGCGGACCCGCGCCCACGATCACCAGCGACGGGCGCACCCCGCCCGTCCCGCTCATCGCGCGCGCTCCGAACCGCGTCCGTAGTGCCGCTCGACGTAGTACTGGCCGACGCTGAGCACGGAGGTGACGATGATGTACCAGAGCGTGGCCACCATCAGGAGCGGGATGACCTGGTAGGTGCGGTGGTAGACGAGCTGCACGGAGTAGAGCAGGTCCTGCACGGCGATCACGCTGATGATCGAGGTGCCCTTGAGCGTCCCGATCAGCATGTTCCCGGCCGGCGGCACGATGGAACGCATGGCCTGCGGCAGCACGATCCTCCACCAGCGGCGCCACCGGCTCAGCCCGAGCGCCTCGGCGGCCTCGATCTGTCCGCGGTCGACGGAGAGGATGCCGCCGCGTACGACCTCGGCGGCGTACGCGGCCTCGTGCAGGGTGAGGCCGATGATCGCGACCGTGACCGGGCCGAGCAGATTCACCGTCTTCACGCCGAAGAGCGTCGGGTAGAGCGCCCCGATGTTGAACCAGAACAGCAGCTGCACCAGGATCGGCATCGACCTGAACAGCCAGACGTACCCCCAACTCACCGCGCGCAGCACGGGGTTGCCGGAGAGCCGACCCGCGGCGAGCAGGGCGCCGAGGGCGAAGCCGAGCGCCATGACGAGCCCCGTGAGCCACAGGGTGAGGCCGAGGCCGCGCAGGACCGAGGCCGAGGTGAAGTAGTCGCCGACCACGTCCCACTGGAACGCCTCGTTGCGTGCGACGGAGTTGACGGCGAGCCCGAGCAGGATCAGGACGAGGCCCGCGGCGGTCCACTGGCCGGTCCGGCGCCGGGGGACGATGCGCGAGGGCACCGCGTCTTCCGGTGCGGCCACCTTGGTGAGGGTGTGCGAGGACATGCGAAGGCTCCGTGATGCGTCGAATCGAGTCGAACACGGGTGGTGCCTTCACACGGATCACGGCCAAGCCCCTCAGCAGGACCGCCCGTTGAGAGTACGGGGGCGTTTCCCCGGGCTGTCAAGGCTGTCCACACTGTGAGCGGTACGTCTCACGCCAGTTGACGTGCAACCGAATGCCTGTTCCACTTGTGCGCATGTATTCGCAGCAGTGGCTGGTCACGCGCTCCCACATCGACTTCGGTCGAGTGTGGTCCTCATCCTGTTGAGCTGACCCCCTGCGCGCCCTGGCCCTTCAAGGGCGGGCGCCTTCCTCATTTCTCCACCCGCAGCCTCGCCTTCACACGCGCACCCCTCCCCTCGCGTTTCCGCACTTCGCGCCCTTTCACGTACTTCCCGCCCTTCAGCGCTCCCTTCGGCGCACCCTTTCGCGTTTCCTCACCGCGCGCTCTCTCGTCCCGCGCTCTGCTTCCAGGAGACCGCTCCATGCGTACGTTCACGCGTGCCCGCACTCACCGTGCCCGCAACCAGCTCTTGCTGCCGTTCGCCCTGATCACCTCCGCGACCCTGCTGCTCACCGCGTGCGGCTCGGGCGGGGACGACACCGCGGCCGTCGGCACCGCCCAGGCCGCCGCCGGCAAGAGCAACGAGATCCCCACCACGGACGTCGTCTCCGCCGTCGAGAAGAACGCGGGCGCCGCGAAACTGCTGCCCGCGGGCACCGACTCGCTCACTCTCGCCGTCAGCGTCGGCGGATCGCCGCCCGGCACCAACTACCTGGAGGACGGCAAGACCCTCGCGGGCCAGGACGTCGACTTCGCGGACGCCGTCGCGAAGACGCTCGGCCTGCGGCTCAAGCGTGAGGCCGCGAGCTTCGAGGCGATCCTCCCGGCCCTGGACAGCGGCAAGTACGACATCGGGGTCGGCAACTTCGGCGTCACCGACGAGCGCCGCAGGACCATCGACTTCGTCACCTACATCAACGACGGCCAGGGGTTCGCGACCCGCGAGGACAGCGACCTGGACAAGGTCACCGACCTCGCCCAGCTGTGCGGGCTGAACGTGGCGACCGGGGCGGGCACCACGTTCGAGGCCACGCTGGAGGACCAGAAGCACGTGTGCTCCGACGCGGGCGAGAAGGCGTACAAGGTGCAGACGTACAGCGAGCAGGGCGCGCTGTGGTCCTCGCTCCAGCAGGGGCGCAGCGATGTGGTGATGAGCACGATCAACGGGCTTCGCTATGCCGTCTCGCAGCAGGAGGGGCTGAAGTTCCTGAACGAGTTCCATCGGCTGGATGTGGGGTTCGCGTTCAAGAAGGGCACGGAGTTGGCGCCTGCGGTTCAGGCGGCCGTGAACGGGCTGATCTCGGACGGGACGTACGCGAAGATCCTCAAGAAGTGGGGCACGACGGGGTCGGCGATCACCAAGTCGCAGATCTCGCCGCCGGAGATCAAGGACTGACCCGCCGGGATTTTCGCCCCCGCCGCCCCTACCCGTTCCCGTCCACGCATGGGGGCTGCGCCCCCTCGCCCCCTTTTGCGCAGTTCCCCGCGCCCCTAAGTGCCTAGGTACCTAGGGGCG
>NZ_JBHXTO010000142.1:0-24381 GCF_042677425.1 Streptomyces sp. NPDC127119
GGCGCAGCCGAGCCCTTAAGGGGCGCGGGGAACGGC
The DNA here is from genome assembly GCF_042677425.1 of Streptomyces sp. NPDC127119. Lineage (NCBI taxonomy): Bacteria > Bacillati > Actinomycetota > Actinomycetes > Kitasatosporales > Streptomycetaceae > Streptomyces > Streptomyces sp. NPDC127119. The sequence continues at coordinate 37 of NZ_JBHXTO010000142.1, forward strand.
GCAATCTTTTAGGGGCGCGGGGAACGGCGCGGCCAGCCCCCACCGGCCCGCAGTGGCACCGCTACGACATGGCCCGCGGCGGCGCCTACCGGTTCGCCACCGCCTGTTTCACCAGTGTCTTGCCGAAGTCCCACATCAGCCCACCCCCACTGTGCGCGTCATCCATCACGGCGGTGAACGCGTCCACGAACCGGTCGACGTCCCGTTCACCGATCACCAGCGGCGGAATCAGCTTGATCACCTCCAGGTGGTCACCGGAGACCTGGGTGAGGATCCGGTGCCGCTGCAGCAGCGGCACCACCACCATCTGCGCGAACAACCCCTTGCGCGCAGCCTGCAGCATCGCCCAGCGGCTGCGCAGTTTCAGCGAGGTGGGCCGCCCGAACTCGATGCCGATCATCAGCCCGCGCCCGCGGACGTCGCTCAGCAGTTCGTACCGGTCGACGAGCGCCGCGAGCCGGGACTTGAGCTGCTCCCCCGTGGCGCGCGCGTTCGCCACGATCTGCTCGTTCTCCATGACCGACAGCACGGCGAGACCGGCCGCCATGGCCTGCGCGTTGGATCCGAAGCTCGCGGAGTGCACGAGGACCCGGTCCATGGACGAGTAGACCTTCTTGAAGATCCAGTCCTTGCCGAGGGTGGCGCTCACGGGCACGTAACCGCCCGACAGTGCCTTCGCCACACAGACCAGGTCCGGTTCGACCCCGTCCTCGTGCTGGTAGGCGTAGAAGTCCCCGGTGCGGCCGAGCCCGGTCTGCACCTCGTCCGCGATGAGCAGCGCCTTGTGTTTGTGCAGCAGCTCCTGGGCGTCACGCAGATAGCCGGGCGGCGACTCGTGCACGCCCTTGCCCTGGATCGGTTCAACGATCAGCGCCGCGACGTCGCCCTTCTTCAGCTCCGCCGCCAGGGCGTCGAGGTCGCCGAGCGGGACCGCCGTGTCGGGCAGCAGCGGGGCGAAGCCGTCCCGGAAGCCGTCCTCTCCATTGACGGACAGGGACCCGGTGGTCAGCCCGTGGAAGGCGTGCGCGCAGTACAGGACGCGCGGTCTGCCGGTGGCGTACCGGGCGAACTTCAGCGCGGTCTCGACGGCCTCCGTTCCGCTGTTGCCGAAGAACACCCGGTCCAGGTGCGGGCTGTGCGTCAGCAGCTTCTCCGCCAGCAGTCCGGGCAGGGGCTGGCAGTCGAAGCGGGTGAGGTCGGCGAGCTGGGCGTCGAGGACGTCGTGCAGCGCCTTGCGGACGACGGGGTGATGGCGGCCGAGGCCCATCACCCCGAACCCGGCGAGCATGTCCAGGTAGTCGTTGTCGTCCGCGTCCCAGAAGTGGGCGCCCTCGGCCCGTTCGTAGACCTTGTCGAAGCCGATGGTGCGCAGCATGCGCGGCAGCTGGTGGTTCAGATACTTGGCGTGCAGCTCGTAGCGCTCGGCTCCGCGCCCGGCGAGGAGGCTGCCGAGGTCGAACTCCTGGGACTTGCTGGTGGTCATTCCGGCTTCTCCTTGGACACACGCGTCTTTGCGGCCGGCCTACCGGCGGCACCCTGCTTCCCGGCCCCCCGTTTCCTGCCCGCCCCGGCATCCCCGTCGGCCTCCCGCACGGCCAGGCTCGCGCCGATCCGGCCCGCGATCTCCACGGGGGTCAGCCCGATGTCGGCCAGTACCTCGCCCCGCTTGGCGTGCGCGAGGAACTGTTCGGGGATGCCGAACCGCCGTACCGGCACGTCGACTTCGGCGTCACCGAGGGCGAGCGCGACCGCCGCGCCCACTCCGGCGGCCCGGCTGTTGTCCTCGACGACCGCGACCAGCCGGTGCTCGGCGGCGAGGCCGGGCAGCGCGGGGTCGACGGGCTTGACCCAGCGCGGGTCCACCACCGTGCAGCCGATGCCCCGGGCCTCCAGCAGCTCGGCCGCGTGGAGGCACACCGGTGCCATCACGCCGACGGCGACGAGCAGCACGTCGGACCGCTCACCGCGGTGCAGCACGTCCACTCCGCCGACGCGGTCGACCGCCGGGATCTCGGGTCCCACCGGCTCCTTGGGGAAGCGGATCAGCGTGGGGGCGTCGTCGACGGCGACGGCCTCGCGCAGCTGAGCCCTGAGCTGGTCGGCGTCGCGCGGCGCGGCGATCCTGAGTCCGGGCACGACCTGGAGGATGGACATGTCCCACATGCCGTTGTGGGAGGCGCCGTCGACCCCGGTGACCCCGGCGCGGTCCAGCACGAAGGTCACTCCGCAGCGGTGCAGCGCGACATCCATGAGGAGCTGGTCGAAGGCCCGGTTGAGGAAGGTCGCGTACACGGCGACGACCGGATGCAGCCCGCCGGTCGCGAGGCCGGCCGCGGACACCGCGGCATGCTGCTCCGCGATGCCGACGTCCCACACCCGGTCGGGGAACCTCTCCGCGAACTTCGCGAGGCCCACGGGGTGCAGCATGGCCGCCGTGATCGCCACGACGTCCTCGCGTTCCTCGCCGACGCGCACGATCTCGTCGCCGAACACCGAGGTCCAGGAAGGCCCGTTGGAGGGCGCCAGGGGCTCGCAGGTGAGCGGGTCCATGACGCCGACCGTGTGGAAACGGTCCTCCTCGTGCGCGAGCGCGGGCTCGTACCCGCGTCCCTTCTCGGTCAGACAGTGGATGAGTACGGGCCCGTGGAAGCGTTTCGCGCGCCGCAGGGCCGACTCGACCGCGCCCGTGTCGTGCCCGTCGATCGGCCCGACGTACTTCAGCCCGAGGTCCTCGAACATGCCCTGCGGGGCGAACGCGTCCTTGAAGCCCTTCTTCGCGCCGTGCAGCGACTCGTAGAGCGTGCCGCCGACCACGGGCGTGCGCAGCAGGACGTCCTTGCCCCAGGCCAGGACCTTCTCGTAGCTGTCGGTGGTGCGCAGGGTCGCCAGGTGGTTGGCGAGTCCGCCGATGGTCGGTGAGTACGAGCGTTCGTTGTCGTTGACGACGATGATCAGCGGGCGGTCCTTGGCGGCGGCGATGTTGTTCAGCGCCTCCCAGGCCATGCCGCCGGTGAGCGCGCCGTCGCCGATGACCGCGACGACGTGCCCCTTCTCCCCCTGCACCTGGCGGGCCTTGGCGAGCCCGTCGGCCCAGCCGAGCGCGGTGGACGCGTGGCTGTTCTCGATGATGTCGTGCTCGGACTCCTCGCGGGAGGGGTAGCCGGAGAGGCCGCCCTTGCCGCGCAGCTTGGAGAAGTCCTGACGCCCGGTCAGCAGCTTGTGCACATAGCTCTGGTGGCCGGTGTCCCACAGGATGCGGTCGGTCGGCGACTCGAAGACCCGGTGGAGCGCGATGGACAGTTCCACCACCCCCAGGTTGGGTCCCAGATGCCCGCCGGTCCTGGCGACCGCGTGCACCAGGAACTCCCTGATCTCCTCGGCCACTTGGCCTATCTCGGTCTCGGACAGCGCCTTCAGGTCGCGTGGTCCCCGGATGGTCTCCAGAATCGTCACGCTCGGCCCCCTCTCGGTCCGTGCTGCAGCTAACTCGCGGTGCCGGCGGGTTGCCCCGGCACGGTGACCTCCGGCTCGCCCGATGCGACGCCGTCCGCCTCCATCTGCTCGGCGATCTTCATCGCCTCGTCGATGAGGGTCTCCACGATCTTCGACTCGGGGACGGTCCTGATGACCTCGCCCCTGACGAAGATCTGTCCCTTGCCGTTGCCGGAGGCGACCCCCAGGTCCGCCTCCCGTGCTTCTCCCGGCCCGTTGACGACGCAGCCCATGACCGCGACGCGCAGGGGCACTTCCATGCCCTCCAGGCCGGCCGTGACCTCGTCGGCGAGCTTGTAGACGTCGACCTGGGCCCGCCCGCAGGACGGACAGGACACGATCTCCAGGCGCCGCTGCCGCAGTCCCAGCGACTCCAGGATCTGGATGCCGACCTTGCACTCCTCGGCGGGCGGGGCGCTCAGGGACACCCGGATGGTGTCGCCGATGCCCTCGCTGAGCAGCGCCCCGAAGGCGACCGCCGACTTGATCGTGCCCTGGAAGGCGGGACCCGCCTCGGTCACACCGAGGTGCAGCGGGTAGTCGCACCGGGCCGCGAGCTGCCGGTAGGCGTTGACCATCACGACCGGGTCGTTGTGCTTGACCGAGATCTTGATGTCACGGAAGCCGTGCTCCTCGAAGAGGGACGCCTCCCACAGCGCCGACTCGACCAGCGCCTCGGGGGTCGCTTTCCCGTACTTCTGGAGGAGGCGCCGGTCCAGCGAGCCGGCGTTGACGCCGATCCGGATCGGCGTGCCGTGGTCGGCGGCGGCCCGCGCGATCTCCTTCACCTTGTCGTCGAACTGCTTGATGTTGCCGGGGTTGACCCGGACCGCCGCGCAGCCCGCCTCGATCGCGGCGAACACGTACTTCGGCTGGAAGTGGATGTCCGCGATCACCGGGATCTGCGACTTGCGCGCGATGGTGGCCAGCGCGTCCGCGTCGTCCTGCGTGGGGCAGGCGACGCGGACGATCTGGCAGCCGGACGCGGTGAGTTCGGCGATCTGCTGCAGGGTGGCGCCGATGTCCGACGTACGCGTCGTCGTCATCGACTGCACCGACACGGGCGCGCCGCCCCCGACCGCCACCGGTCCGACCTGGATCCGCCGTGAGACACGGCGTTCCGCGATCGGCCGGACCGGTACCTCGGGGAGGCCCAAGGAGATGGCGGTCATCACGTCACCCGCGGTTTCCCGAGACGGTCTCGCGGGCGGCCCGCAGCGACTCCTTGAGGGAGCCCATGGTGGCCATGACCGCCGTCGGCTCGTAGCCGCAGTGCGCCATGCAGTTGGCGCACCGCGGGTCCTTGCCGCGGCCGTAGGCGTCCCAGTCGGTCTTCTCGATGAGGTCCTTGTACGTCGTGACGTACCCGTCGCTCATCAGATAGCAGGGCTTCTGCCAGCCGAACAGCGAGTAGTTGGGGATCGCCCACGCCGTGCAGGGGAAGTCGACCTTGCCCTCCAGGAAGTCCAGGAAGAGCGGGGAGTGGTTGAGCCGCCAGCGCAGCCGGTTGCCGCCCGCGAAGGCCTTCTTGAACAGTTCGCGCGTCTGCTCCACGCCCAGGAAGTGCTCCTGGTCGGGCGCCTTCTCGTAGGCGTAGGCGGGCGAGATCATCATCTCGTCCACCTTCAGGTCGTCATTGAGGTAGTTCAGCACCTCGATGATCGTCTGAGGGGTGTCGGTGTTGAAGAAGGTCGAGTTGGTGGTCACCCGGAAGCCGCGCCGCTTGGCCTCCTTGATGGCCGCGACCGCCTCGTCGAACACCCCCTCCTTGGCGACGGACTCGTCGTGCCGCTCACGCAGACCGTCGATGTGCACGGCGAACGCGAAGTACGGCGAGGGCGTGAACTTGTCCATCTTCTTGCGCAGCAGCATGGCGTTGGTGCACAGGAAGATGTACTTCTTCCTGGCCACCAACTGCCGCACGATCTCGTCGATATGAGGGTGCATCAACGGTTCGCCACCGGCGATGGACACCATCGGCGCGCCCGATTCGAGGACCGCCCCCACGGCCTGCGCCACCGGCATGCGCTGCTTGAGCACTCCGGCCGGATGCTGGATCTTGCCGCAGCCCTCGCACGCGAGATTGCAGGCGTACAGCGGTTCAAGTTCGACGATCAGCGGAAACTTGTCCCGCTTGCGGAGTTTCTGTTCCATGAGATACGTCGCGACCTTGATGGTCTGGCGAAGCGGCATGGCCATCTGGCTCACCTCCTGGGGAGCAGCGAAGAACGGTGCCATTCATAGAAAACAGGGAGAACGGCACGAAGAACACGGAAGGCTGATATTCCACCGCGTACCGTGCCGATCCGGACGAGTTCATGTTCCGGGGCGTCCACGACCACCCGTACGGCGGCAACCGGGCGCTCGCCCGCCCGGACCGCGCTGCGGAGCGTCGCCGCCGACTCCATGTCGACCCCGATCGCCCCGGTCGTGTACAGCTCCGCCCGTTCGGGACCGCGGACCACATGGTCGGAACCGGCGAGCGGCCCCGTGTGGACGGCGCGACCGGGCACGGCGCGCCGCAGTTCCCCGACGAGCAGCCCGGTGCCCACGCACGGCGTGCTGCCGTGCGCGTCCCGGGTCTCCTCGGCGACGACCAGGTCTCCCGGACGCATACCGGGGGCGAGCCCGGCACAGAAGCCCGTGGCCAGGACGGCCGCCCCGCTCATCGCGGGACCGGCCAGCACCTTGCCGACCGCCCGCTCTGCCGCCGCGGGACCCATGCCCGTACGCAGCACGGTGACCGGTCCCTCGGCGCCGCCCCGGTCGCCGCCCGTGCGCAGGGCGAACCGCTCGATGCCCAGCGCGCAGGCGATCAGCAGCGGGGCGGCGCCCGGTGTCGCGCTCATCAGCTCGCCCTGCCGAAGGCGCTCTGGGAGCCGCTCTGCAGGTCGGCGAACGGTTCGCCGTTGACGTACCGGCCCAGTGCGGTGAGTGGGAACACCTGCCGGTAGAGGTGGTAGTTGATGGAGAAGTCCCACGGGAACCCGGTGCCGGTGAAGTACGGCTCGTCCCAGGAGCCGTCCGCCAGCTGGGTCTGCGCGAGCCAGGCGACCCCGCGCTCGACGGCCTTGGACTCCCGCTCCCCGGCCGCGAGCAGCGCCAGCAGCGCCCACGCGGTCTGGGAGGCGGTCGACTCGCCGCGCCCGCTCCACTCGGCGACGTCGTGGTAGGAGCGCAGGTCCTCGCCCCAGCCCCCGTCGTCGTTCTGTACGGTCTCCAGCCAGGCCACGGCCCGCCGGATCGCGGGATGCGAGCCGGGCAGTCCGGCGGCGACCAGCGCGGGCACCACCGACCCTGTGCCGTATACGTAGTTGACGCCCCAGCGGCCGAACCAGGAGCCGTTCGCCTCCTGTTCTGCGAGCAGCCACTCGACGCCCCGGCGGGTGCGCGGGTCGTTGGCCAGGCCCTCGACGGCGAGCATCTCCACGACGTGCGCGGTGACGTCGGCGGACGGCGGGTCGATGACCTCGCCGAAGTCGCAGAACGGCAGCCGGTTGGGGAAGGGGCTGGTGTTGTCGACGTCGAAGGCGCCCCACGCGCCGTTCTTCGACTGCATGCCGAGGTTCCAGCGCACCCCGCGCCCGATGGCCTTCTCCACCCTCTCCGGGTCGTGGTGTCTGACCCGGCGCAGCGCGAGGACCACTTCGGCGGTGTCGTCGATGTCGGGGTAGTTGTCGTTGTGGAACTCGAACGCCCAGCCGCCGGGCGGCAGTCCGGGTCGTTTGACCGCCCAGTCGCCGGGGCGGACGATCTCCTCCCCGAGCATCCAGTCCGCCGCCCGCACCATCTGCGGGTGGTCGGCGGGCACGCCCGCGTCGGCGAGCGCGATGGTCGCCAGGCAGGTGTCCCACACCGGTGACTGGCAGGCCTCGATCATCCGGGCGCCGTCCTCGCGCCACACGGCGAAGCGGTCGAGGGAGGCAAGTCCCTCGCGCATGACGGGGTGTTGGAGGTCGTAGCCGAGCAGATGGAGCGCGATGACCGAGTAGACGGCGGGCGGCTGGATGCCGCCCCAGCACCCGTCGTTCTCCTGGCGCTCGATGATCCAGCGGCCCGCGGTGTTCATCGCGGCCCGCCGCAGCCTGCGCGGCGCGACCTTGCGGTAGGCGTGCAGGGCCCGGTCGAGCCGTTGGAACGCGCCGTCCCAACTCGCCACCGGGGCGAAGGGTTTGACCGGGTTGGGGTGACGGGGATCCACGTGCAGCTCGTCCAGCGCGAAGGGCGCGGGACGGACCGGGCGCTTCGCGGAGACGACGGTGAGCGGCACGATGGTCTGCCGGGCCCAGCAGCCGAAGTCGTAGATGTTGAGGGGCATCCACTTCGGGAAGTAGATGAGCTCCGGGGGGAGTTCGGGGAGGTCGTCCCACTTCCACCAGCCGAACAGGGCGAGCCAGATCCGGGTGAAGACCCGGGCCGCCGCGATGCCGCCCCGCTCCCGGATCCAGGCGGACGCCCGCGCCATGTGCGGATCGTCCGGCAGGTCACCGGCCAGCCGCAGGGCCACGTACGCCTCGACGGTGGTGGAGAGTTCGCCGGGTCCGCCGTAGAAGGAGGCCCAGGTGCCGTCCTCGCGCTGCTCGCCGCGGATGAACAGCGCGGCGGCCCGGGTGGTCTTCTCGTCGTCGATGCCCAGGAACTGACGGAGCAGCAGGTCTTCGGCGTCCATGGTGACGTTGGTCTCCAGGTCGCCCTTCCACCAGCCCTCGGCGTCCTGCGTGGTGAGCAGGAAGTCGGTGGCACGCTGTATCGCGTGCGTGGCGGTCTCTCGGATATCGGCTGTCCCGGCCGCCGCGGGAGTCGATTCTGTCCGGATGTCGCTGGCCGAGGCTGCGCGGGGCGGGAGGGCTCCGGTGCTTCCGTCGGTCGTCGCTGTCATGGCTTCCCCTTCGTGCAGTGGCATGTCTCTGCTGGGTCCGCCGTCGGCCGGTGCTCGTTCTTCCGCAGCACCGGCCGGCGACTACGCGAGGGCTATTCGACCGATAGTGATCATCTCTTTCGTACGACGACGAAGTCGGCGAGCTCCACGAACTGAGCCCGCACCCGGTCCGGCATGTCGATCGTGTCGAGCGCCTCGACGGCGACGGTGTGCTGGCGGCGCGCCTCCTGGGCGGTCCACTCGCGGCCGCCCGCCTCCTCGATGAGCGCGGCGCGCACGGCGAACTCCTCCTCGGAGAAGTTCTCGAAGTCGCTGCTCTTGGCGTCCGCGGCGAGCAGTTCGCCCAGCTGCTCGGAGGCCGGGCCGCCGGCCGCGAGGGCGGCCACCACGGGCAGGGACTTCTTGCGCTGGCGCAGGTCGCTCCAGGTCTGCTTGCCGGTGGCCACCGGGTCGCCCCAGATGCCGAGGAGGTCGTCGACGGCCTGGAAGGCGAGGCCGAGGTGGTAGCCGTACTTCTCCAGCGCGTCCGCCGTGCGGTTGTCGGCGCCGCCGAGGACCGCGCCGATGGAGCAGGCGCAGGCGAGCAGGGCGCCGGTCTTGTTGCCCTCCATCTCCAGGCACTCCTCGACGCTGACGCGGTCGCGGTGCTCGTAGGAGATGTCCTGGGCCTGGCCGTCGATCAGCGCGCGCGTGGCGGTGGTCAGCCGGCGGGTGGCGCGGCCCGCCTCGACCGTGCCGAGCTCCAGGAGCAGTTCGTTGGCCAGCGCGAACAGGGCGTCGCCGACGAGGATCGCCTGGGCGGGGCCGTGCACCTTCCAGACGGTGTCACGGTGGCGGCGCTGCTCGTCGCCGTCCATCAGGTCGTCGTGCAGGAGGGAGAAGTTGTGCACCAGCTCGACGGCCACCGCGCCCGGCACACCCACCTCGGGGGCTGCTCCGGCGGCCTCGGCGGACAGTACGGCGAGGGCGGGGCGTACGGCCTTGCCGCCGTCGCCCTCGGCGGGGTTGCCCTCGGCGTCGATCCAGCCGAAGTGGTAGGCGGCGACGGTGTCCATGGGCGGTGCGAGGCGGTCGATGGCCGCCCGCAGTACGGGTGAGGCCAGGGTCCGGCCGCGCTCCAGGAGCGCGGTCACGTCCACCGCGTCGGCAGCCTTCGATGCCGGGGGCACAGTGGGCACAGTCTCTCCTCTATTTGCGATGCGGGGGGTGCGGGGGCCGGTGCCGGAGCGGGCGACGGTGGCCCCGTCGCTCTGATCGAGCGTCACGCCGCCTCCTCGAAGACCTCGAAGAGGTGGTCGCGTGGCCGGCCCAGGGCGTCGAGGGCGGCGTCCGCCGCGCTCACGCCGCTGCGGACCGCACTCTCCATGGTCGCGGGCCACCCTGTGGCGGTCCACGCGCCGGCCAGGTACAGGCCGGGGGCCTTGGTGCGGGCGCCGGGCCGCAGCCGTCCGACGCCGGGGGTCGGGGCGAACGTCGCCGTGCGCTCCCTGGTCACGAAGAAGTCCCGGACCGCCGCGTCCCCGGTGTGCGGCAGCAGCCGCTCCAGTTCCGGCAGGTACTTCTCGCGCAGCGCCGCGACCGGTGCGTCGATGTCGTCCTGCGCGGCCGACTGGGAGAGCGCGAGGTACTGGCCCTCGGTGAGCCCGGACGCCTCGGTCCGGTCGAAGACCCACTGCACCGGGGAGCCGAGCGCGGCGAAGAACGGCCGGCTGAGCACCGTGCGGTCGTACACGACGTGGATGTTGAGGATCGGCGCCGTCCCGATCTCCAGCAGCCGCTCCGGGGCGTCGAGTGCGCCCTCGGGCAGGAGATCGTGGGCCTCGCGCTGCGGTACGGCGAGGACGACCGTGTCGGCGTCGAGCCTCTCACCGGGAACCGATACGCTCCAACGGCCGTTCTCGTGTGGGGAGATGGAGGTGACTCGTGTACGGACCTCGGTACGGACTCCCGCGGAGTCGAGCGCCTTGCGGGCCAGCCGGTCGTGCAGTTCGCCCAGCGGGACGCGCGCCCAGCCGATGTCCGCGGCGCCCGGGTCGGACAGCAGACCGGTCTTGAACACCATCGCGGCGAGCCCGAGCGAGGCGTCGCCGGCCACCGCGTTGAGGGTGGCGACCCCCACCAGGTCCCACAGTGCCTCGATGGCCCGGTCGGACTGACCGTGCGCGGTCAGCCAGCCGCCGAAGCTCTGCGCGTCGAGCGCCGGATCGGCGAGGTCGAGTCCTTTGAGCGCCAGAGCGGCACGGCCGACCCTGGCGCGCTCGGCGAGCGAGAGATGCGGGTAGGTCGCGAGGCTGCGCGCCAGATGCAGCGGGACGGGCAGCGCCGTTCGGCCGATTCTGCCGAGCCGTCGTCCGGCCGGGGCCTCGGCGTCGAGGACGGGCACGTCGAGACGGTCCTGCAGCGGCGCGAGCGCCGCTCCTTCGACGCGGTCGAGGAACCAGCGGTACGCCGTGCAGCAGCGCAGATACACATGCTGGCCGTTGTCCACGGTGAGTCCGTCGCGCTGGAACGAGAAGGCGAGCCCGCCCAGGCGGGGCCTACCTTCGAGCAGCGTCACCCGGACCCCGGCGTCGGCCAGCGCGAGCGCCGCGGTCGTTCCCGCGAGCCCCCCGCCGACCACCACGGCCGTCGTGGGGCGTCCTGGGGAGCCCGTATCGGGCCCCTCGTCCTGCGTGGTGTCGTTCATCGTGCACCTTCCCCCGCGGCCTCGCCGTGCCGGTGGAGCGGGGCACGGGCGGCCGATGCAGTCAGGGACGCAGTCCCGGGCTGGAGGGTTGCGCGCCGTTTCCAGGTAATTGCATCATCTTCGGGCGAAGTGTCCATCAAGCGCGCCTCCTGACGGTTCGCCGGGAGACGTGCCGGGCGTCGAGGCCGGAGAGGCCGCGCACGGCGACGTACGCCTTCTCCCGTCCGGGCAGCGAGACCCGGCCGCGCAGGACGGCCTCCGGTTCGCGCTCGATGCGGTCCAGGAGGCGGCGGTAGATGCCCGCCATCGCGGCGACGCAGGCGCCGCTGCGGCGGTCCAGCATGGGCAGCAGCCGGTAGCCCTCCGCGAAGAGCGCGCGGGCCCGGCGCACCTCGAAGTGCACGAGGCCCGCGAAGTCGGAGCCCTCCGGCGGGCGCGATCCCTTGAACCCGGCCGAGGAGCCGAACTTCGCGAGGTCGTCCGCGGGCAGATACGTACGCCCGTTCTCGGCGTCCTCGCGAACGTCCCTGAGGATGTTGGTCAGTTGCAGCGCGAGCCCGAGCGTGTCCGCGTACTCCGGCGCCCGCTCGACGCCGCGCGCCCCCGGTTCCGTACCGAAGACGCCGAGCGAGAGCCGGCCAATGGCTCCGGCGACGCAGCGGCAGTAGACCTTCAGGTCGTCCCAGGTCTCGTACGTCTCGCCGCGGACGTCCATGAGCACGCCGTCGATGAGCTCGTCGAGGCCGTCGAGCGGCACCGGGAAGTGGTCGGCCGTGTGCCGCAGGGCGACGGCGACCGGATCGGTGTCGTCCTCGTCGACCGAGCGGTCGCGGATCCGGCCGAGCAGCGCCCGGGTCTCCTCCAGCCGCTTCGCCTTGACCTCGGGGGCGAGCACGCCGTCACCGATGTCGTCGACGCGCCGTGAGAACGCGTACAGGGCCGACATGGCCCGTCGCTTGGGCGCCGGCAGCAGCCGGATGCCGTACGCGAAATTCCGGGCCTGCTGCCCGGTGACCGCCTCGCAGTAGCCGTAAGCGGCGAGTACCGGTGCGGACATGTGTGGTTCCGACTCCACGGTCCGGATCACCCCTCTCCTCGCAGAGTCACTCCCACCTCGCGCAGCAACTGGATCTTGCCGGGCTTCGGCGGGCCGGGAAGTACGTCGTATTCGGCGGCGGCGATCGCGTGGATCGCCGCCCTTCCTCCTGCCACGAACCCCGCGAGCAGCAGCTTCAGCCTGCCGTGGACGCTACCCACGAGGGGGGTGCCTTCATTCAGGAGGTTCCGGGCGCGTTCTGCTTCGTATGCAACCAGTGCGCGCGCCGATGCGCCTGCCGTGGGCGTGGCGAGATCCGCCTCCTGGACGTGAAAGCGCTTCATGTCCTCGGCGGGAAGGTAGATGCGGTCGCGGCCGAGGTCCTCGGCGACGTCCTGGAGGTGTTCGACGATCTGCAGGGCCGTGCAGACCGCGTCGGAGAGGCGGACCCGCTCGGGGGTCGAGGTGCCGGTGACGGACAGGACGAGTCGGCCGACCGGGTTCGCGGACAGTTCGCAGTAGGCGAGGAGGTCGTCGTAGGTCTCGTACCGCTTGACGAGCTGGTCCTGGCGGTTCGCGGCGATCAGGCCGAGGAAGGGCTCGCGGGTCAGGCCCGTGCGGCGGACCGTGGGCTGCAGGCGGCGCAGGAGCGGGTGGCCCGGAGTCGAGTCGAAGACCTTGTGCAGGTCCGCCTCGAAGGCGTCGAGCAGGACCAGCCGGTCCTTCGCCTCTTCGGGGGACACGCCCAGGAGACGGGCGTCCGCGCCGCCGGGGGCCAGGTCTCCGTCGCCGATGTCGTCGACGAGCCGGGCGAAGCCGTAGACGGCCATGAGGTCGGCCCGCCAGGCCCTGGGCAGGAAGAACGGCGCCACGGGAAAGTTCTCGTCCGCGGCCTTGTCGAGGGTGCCGCGCTCCGGGTCACCGGCGCGTGCCGTTCCGGCCGGCGTCATCGCCGGCCGCCCGGGCCACGGACGGCACACGCACGGACGGCACACGCGCAGCGGAGCTGGAGAGTTTCCGTAGCCATCGCCGTCACATCTCCCGTTCTACACTGCTGACCCAATGGTGACTATTTCGGACACGCCGCCCGGCCGTCCGCGCGGCAGACCCTATGCCGGGTGTCGCGCAGTATCGCCCTACTTGCCGCGAATCAGCACCGGTACAGCTTACGTTGTACAACCCGCCATGCTCCGCCGGGGTGTCCTGCACATCACAAGAACACACCGATTGGCGTCAAGATTCCTACGGGCGACCGGAGTTGGCGTTTCCTTTGCAGACGCAGGGCCCCGCCGAACCGTTCCGGCGGGGCCCTGCGTGCTTCTTCTACGACCGGGACTACTTGCCGGTGAACTTCTCGTACTCCTTGAGGACCTCGTCGGTCGGTCCGTCCAGCCGCAGCTCGCCGCGCTCCAGCCACAGGACGCGGTCGCACGTGTCACGGATGGACTTGTTGTTGTGGCTGACGAGGAAGACCGTGCCGGCCTCCTTGCGGAGCTCCCGGATCCGGGCCTCGGAGCGCTTCTGGAACTTGCGGTCGCCGGTCGCCAGGGCCTCGTCGATCATGAGGACGTCGTGGTCCTTGGCGGCGGCGATGGAGAAGCGCAGCCGGGCGGCCATGCCCGAGGAGTAGGTGCGCATGGGCAGCGTGATGAAGTCGCCCTTCTCGTTGATGCCCGAGAAGTCGACGATGCTCTGGTAGCGCTCCCTGATCTGCTCACGGGACATGCCCATGGCCAGTCCGCCGAGGATGACGTTCCGCTCGCCCGTGAGGTCGTTCATCAGGGCCGCGTTGACGCCGAGGAGCGAGGGCTGGCCGTCGGTGTAGACGTGGCCCTGCTCCGCGGGGAGCAGTCCGGCGATGGCCCGCAGCAGGGTGGACTTGCCGGAGCCGTTGGATCCGATGAGGCCGATGGCCTCGCCGCGGTAGGACTTGAAGGAGACACCGCGCACGGCGTGCACCTTGCGCACGCCCCGCTCCTCGCCGCGCCGGAGTATGCGGCTGAGGGCGGAGGTGGCGCTGCCCTTGCCGGTCTTGGCGCCGTTGACGCGGTAGACGATGTGCAGCTCGTCCGCGATGACGGTCGGGATCAGGGGGTTCCTGTCGTTCTGCTCAGCCACGGCCGTAACGCTCCTCAGCCTTCCAGAAGTACACGAAACCGCCGACGGCGACGAGGACGGCCCAGCCGCCCGCGACCGCCCACACGTGCGGCGGCAGGTTCTCGGAGCCGTAGCCGTCGATGAGCGCGAAGCGCATCAGGTCCATGTAGATGGCGGCCGGGTTCCACTGGAGGATGTCGGCGATCCACTTGGGGTGCTCGTCGAGCATCACGGGGATCGAGAACATGACACCCGACGCGTACATCCACGTACGCATCACGAACGGCATGAGCTGGGCGAGGTCGGGGGTCTTGGCGCCCATCCTTGCCATGATCATCGCGAGGCCGGTGTTGAAGAGGAACTGCAGCACCAGGATCGGCAGGATCAGCAGCCAGGACAGCTGGGGGTAGCTGCCGAAGCCGACCGCCACGACGAACAGCACGATCATCGAGAAGAGCAGCTGCTGGAGCTGCTGCAGCGAGAACGAGATCGGCAGCGCGGCGCGCGGGAAGTGCAGCGCCCGGACCAGTCCCAGGTTCCCGGAGATCGCGCGCACGCCCGCCATCACCGAGCTCTGGGTGAAGGTGAAGACGAACACGCCCGTCACCAGGAACGGGATGTAGACCTCCCGGTCCATGCCGCGGTCGGCCTTCAGGATCAGGCCGAAGATCAGGAAGTACACGGCCGCGTTCAGCAGCGGTGTGGCCACCTGCCACAGCTGGCCGAGCTTGGCCTGGCTGTACTGGGCGGTGAGCTTCGCCTGCGAGAAGGCGAGGATGAAGTGACGCCGTCCCCAGAGCTGACGGACGTACTCGACGAGTCCGGGCCGGGCGCCGCTGACGGCCAGCCCGTACTTGGCGGCGAGGTCCGCCGCGGAGAGCCCTTCATCGGGGGACGGGGGGGCGCTCACCGCGACGCCGCCGTCATGCGTTGTCTCACTCACAGGGAAACTTTCGTCCTCAAGGTGCGCGGCCTGGTAGGGCGTAGGCCAAAGACAGGGACCGGGGTACGGCCCGAATGCTCTCAGATATCGAGCGTGTCAGATGACGGGTGGTCGGCCCAGACGGGTCAGGCGCCATACCGTACGCCACTTCATGGGGCGCCGGGGGCCGCACGGGCTGGTCCAGCCCTCCTTGAAACCGCCGAACCAGGCCTTCAGGGCCGGGCGCGAGGGCCGACGGGCGAGCGTGAGCAGCATCCACACGCCGAGGTACACGGGGACCAGTGGGGCGGGCAGGTTGCGGCGGGCGAGCCAGACACGGTTGCGGGCGACCATCCGGTGGTAGACCGCGTGCCGCGAGGGTGCGGTCGTGGGGTGGTTGAGCACCATGTCCGAGCGGTAGTCGATCATCCAGCCCGCGTCGAGGGCCCGCCAGGCGAGGTCGGTCTCCTCATGGGCGTAGAAGAACTCCTCGGGCAGTCCGCCGACCTCGGCGAGCACCTTCGTACGGACGGCGTTGGCGCCGCCGAGGAAGGTGGTGACGCGGGAGTCGCGCATCGGGTCGGAGGCGCGCAGCCGCGGCACGTGGCGGCGCTGGGTGACGCCGGTCTCGGGGTCGGCGATACGGAAGCTGACGATGCCCAGTTCCGGGTCGGCCGCGAAGGCCTGCCGGCACAGTTCGGCGGTGTCGTGGCGGGCCAGGAGGCCGTCGTCGTCCAGGAAGAGCAGGACGTCCACGTCGGTGCCGCCGGGGCCGAACGCCTCGATGCCGACGTTGCGGCCGCCGGGGATGCCGAGGTTCTCCGGCAGCTCGACCGTGCGGACACCGGGTATGGCCCCGGTGACGTCCGGGACGGGCGAGCCGTTGCCGACCACGACCACCTCGACCGGGTCGCCGTCCTGCTTGGCGACCGAGTCGAGGAGGGCGCGGAGTTCGTCGGGGCGGTTGCCCATGGTGATGATCACCGCGCCGACCTTCGTGGCCGTGCTCACTTCAGCCTGCTCGAAGCGAGGATGGACACCAGGTGCAGCACCGTCTGCAGCATGGCGATGCCGGCCAGGACGGCTACGCCGAGCCGCGAGAAGAACAGGTCGTCCCGGACCGTGTCCAGGACCGCGAGGACCAGGATCAGCAGGGAGGCCTCGATGCCGAGGACGAGCCGGTGGAACTTGAGCGCGCCCGCGGCCCGGCGGGCCAGCGCCATGCCGGAGGAGCGCGGCTCGGACGCCGACTCCTGGACCGGTGCCTTGCCGGTCTGGTGGCGGGCGACCCCGACGAGGTCGGTCTCCGACTTGATCAGGACGGCGCCGAGGGCGGCCAGGGTGCCGAGGAAGGCCCACAGCCAGTCGATGCGTCCGGTGCCCCACAGATCGGCGGCGCGCAGGCCGAAGCCGACCAGGACCGCGGCGTCGCACAGGTAGGCGGCGACGCGGTCGACGTACACCCCGGTCATCGAGTACTGCTTGCGCCAGCGGGCGATCTCGCCGTCGACGCAGTCGAACAGCAGGTACAGCTGGACCATCAGTACGCCGAGCAGGGCGCCCGGGATGCCCGGCACCAGCAGGGCCGGGGCGGCGAGCACGCCGAAGACGGTCATCACGTAGGTCAGCTGGTTGGGCGTGACCTTGGTGTTCACCAGGTGCCGGTCGATGCGCAACGAGATCTCGCGCATGTAGAGCCGGCCTCCCCAGTGCTCGCCGCTCCGCCGGTCCTTGACACCCGGGGGGTGCACGACCGGGCGGAGCTCAGCTACCGATGGCTTTTGCATAGTCGGCGTATGCGTCCCTGATCTGGTCGGTGGAGAGGTCGAGGTGTTCGAGGATCGTGTAGCGGCCCGGCCTGGTCGACGGAGCGAACTCCACGACCTGGACGAACTCGTCCGGGGTGAAGCCGATCTCCTCCGGCAGCACGGGCAGCCCGTGGCGCTGCAGGACCTCGGCCATGTACGCCGACTCCTCGCGGGCCCCGCGCAGGTGCATCGCGAAGGCCGCGCCCAGGCCGCACTGCTCGCCGTGGCTGGCGGCCCGCTTGGGGAAGAGCAGGTCGAAGCCGTGGTTGATCTCGTGGCAGGCACCGGACGCCGGACGGGAGTCGCCCGCGACCGACATGGAGATACCGGTGAGGACCAGGCCCTCGGCGAGCACCTGGAGGAAGGCGTCGTCGCCGACGCCGCCCGGGTGCCGCAGCACGGCCTCGCCTGCCTGGCGGGCCATCGCGGCGGCGAGGCCGTCGATCTGCTCGCCCTTCTCGCGGTTGGCCAGTTCCCAGTCCGCGATCGCGGAGATGTTGGACAGGGCGTCGCCGATGCCGGAGCGCACGAAGCGGACGGGGGCCTCACGGATCACGTCGAGGTCGATGACCACGGCGATCGGGTTCGGCACACCGTACGAACCGCGGCCCGCGTCGTTGTCGAGGGTCGCGACCGGGGAGCACAGACCGTCGTGCGAGAGGTTCGTCGCGACGGCGACCAGCGGGAGGCCGATCCGGGCCGCGGCGAACTTCGCGCAGTCGATGATCTTGCCGCCGCCGAGGCCCACGACCGCGTCGTAGCGCCCCTTCTTCATGGCGTCGCCGAGCTTGATCGCCTCGTCGAGGGTGCCGCCGCCGACCTCGAACCAGTCGGCGCCCGGCATCGCCGGGGCCAGCCGCTCGCGCAGCTTGGCGCCCGAGCCGCCGCTGATGGCGACGGCCAGTTTGCCGGAGTGCGAGATGCGCTGGTCGGCGAGGACCGCGGAGAGGTCGTCCAGGGCACCCGGACGGATGTCGACGACGACCGGCGAGGGGATGAGCCTCGTCAGTACTGGCACGCGATCACGCGTCCCTTGGCGAGGTCCTCGTGGTTGTCGATCTCGACCCACTTGACGTCGCCGATGGGGGCCACGTCGATCCGGAAGCCGCGGTTCACGAGCTCCTGGTAGCCGTGCTCGTAGAACTGCTGCGGGTCCGTCTCGAAGACCGTCTTGAGGGCGTCGGCCAGTTCGTCGGCGGCGTCGCCCTCGATGAGGGTCACGCCGATGTACTCACCGGTCGCCTCGGCGGGGTCCATCAGCTTGGTGATCTTCGTCATGGAGCCCTCGGGGCCCACGACGACCTTCATCTCCTCGTCGGCGAGGGACTTCACCGTGTCGAGGGCGAGGATGATCTTCTTGCCGTCGCCGCGGGCGGCGAGCAGGGTCTTCTCGACGGAGACCGGGTGCACGGTGTCGCCGTTGGCGAGGATCACCGAGTGCTTGATCGCGTCACGGCCGCACCACAGGGAGTAGGCGTTGTTCCACTCCTCGGCCTTGTCGTTGTCGATCAGCGTGATCTTGACGCCGTACTTCTGCTCCAGCGCCTCGCGGCGCTCATAGACGGCTTCCTTGCGGTAACCGACGATGATCGCGACCTCGGTCAGGCCGATCTCGGCGAAGTTGCCGAGGGTGAGGTCGAGCACCGTGATGCTGTCCTCGTCGCCTTCGGGTCCCACCGGCACCAGAGCCTTGGGCAGGGTGTCGGTGTAGGGGCGCAGACGCCGTCCGGCGCCGGCAGCCAGCACGAGGCCGATCATGCGGGTTCTCCTTCATCGTGTACGGCGGGTGCGCCGCGCCTGTGGGCGGTCACCCAGTAGCGGATGCTCTCGAAGAGCACCACCAGAGCCACGGCCACGGCGAGAACCGTGAGCGCGACCTTGAAATCTTCTGCGGCGAGCAGCGCGGCCAGGACGGTGACCAGCAGCGTCCTGCCTTCGTGCCCGCCGATCGCCCGCACCAGCCAGTGCGGCGGCGCGCCGGCGTTGCCGCGGATGCGGTACACCGTGTCGTAGTGATGGTAGGCGACGGCCGCCACCAGCCCGAAAGCTGCCGGAAGGGCTCCGTTCACATCGGCTTTGGCGGCCAGTACGAGGACGGTGCCGTATTCGGCGGCCCGCAGCAGCGGCGGGACCAGCCAGTCCAGGGCCCCCCTGAGAGGCTGCGCCACCGCCGCACCCGAGGTGAGGACGTACAGCGCGGCTGCGAGGACGGGCCACCAGCTGCCGTAGCCGGCGGTCCAGGCCGCGGCGACGAGGATCACGGCGCCCGGCAGCACGATCAGCAGACGCGAGCCGGCCGGCAGCCGGGCGGGCAGCTTGCGCAGCGCGGAGGCGCACACCTCGGCGAGCGGGCCCGAGTCCGTGAGATCCGCCAGCGCCCGCAGGGCCTTGTCGCTGCGCCGCGCCTTGCGGGTCACCGAGCGCAGCACCCGGCCCGCGGTGGTGTAGCAGGCGGCGAACGCGCAGCCGATCAGCAGTACGTAGAAGGTGATACGGGGCGTCGTGAGCGCGGTGAGTACCGCGATCATCGCCCAGCGCTCACCGATGGGCAGGACGATCATCCGGCGCAGCCAGACCGTCCAGCCGACGCTGTCGAGCTTGCCCGAAAGAGCCGCGGTGGGGCTGGTGCCGGCCGCCGCGCTGTCGACGTTCGCCTCGTTGAAGGAGAAGTCGACGACGTGCCGGCAGGTCTGCAGGACCATCGCGGCGAGGGCCGGCGCCCATACGTCGTCGCCGCCGCGGGCCGCACCGAGGGCGAGGCCCGCGTAGTAGGCGTACTCCTTGGCGCGGTCGAAGGTCGCGTCGAGCCAGGCGCCGAGCGTCGAGTACTGCAGGGAGTACCGGGCGAGCTGGCCGTCCGTGCAGTCGAGTACGAAGGAGAAGAGGAGCAGCAGTCCCGCGGCGACGAAACCGGCCCGGGTGCCCGTCGCCGCGCAGCCGGCCGCGATCAGCGCGGTGATCAGCGACGCCGTGGTGACCTGGTTGGGGGTCAGTCCGCGGCGGGCGCACCAGCGGGCGAGGTAGCGGGAGTACGGGCTGACGCAGTACGTGGTGAAGAAGCCGTCGCGGGACTTCACGGCCGTACGCAGCCGGATCGCCTCGTCGTCCACGGAGGCCACGGACTGCCGGGCCTCGTTGCGGGCCTGCGGGTCCCTCGGGACCTCGGCGACGAGTTCGCCCAGCTCGGGGCGGTGCAGATCGGTGTCGAGGGCCTCCGCGACACGGTCGGCGACGATGCCGACCACCACGGAGCCGTTCGACGCGTCCGAGGAGGCGGTGCGCAGCGCGCCGGCCAGTGCCGGCCGCGCCGCGGACTTGGCGGTGACGGCGCCGGGGATCGCGGCGGCGTCGAAGCGGGGGTCGGTCAGGCCGAGCCGCAGCGCGTGGACGTGGCCCACGAAGCGGGCGTCGACGACGGCGACCCGCTGGTCCGCGGGGACGGCGGCGAGGAGCGTCTCGGCGTCGGCCGCGTCGGTGGCGGCCCGCACGTCGAAGCCGAGGGACCGCAGATCGCCTTCGAGCGACGACCCGGGGACCGGCTGACCGGTGAGGATGGCGGTCGACAGGACGAACTCACTCCTCTGGGTTCCGGCGTGCACGACGCCGGGCAGGTGCGTGGTGGGGGTGCGCCCTGGGACGGCCGGGCGGCATGTCGGCAGAGGCTATCGGATGATGGGAAGCGGCCGTTCACCGCCCGTTCACGGTCCGATCAACACGTTCTGATCGGTACGTCCTCGGCGATCATCATCGTGGATCCGGGCCCCGGCTCACAAACCACGGCCCATTCCGGCGCAATTCAGGGCACGGCTCCCGCGTCGTGGGGCCGGAGCACATGTGGGTTCCGACCGGAGCGGACCGGCATAGGGTGGGCGTCCATGACATGGCTGATCACAGGTGGGGCTGGATACATCGGGGCGCATGTGGCGCGTGCCATGGCCGAGGCCGGGGAGCGCGTGCTCGCGCTCGACGACCTCTCGGCCGGGGTTCCCGCACGGCTGCCCGACGGTATTCCACTGGTCCAGGGTTCGTCGCTGGACGGGGAGTTGCTCAAGCGGGTCCTCGCCGAGCACGCGGTGACGGGTGTGGTGCACCTGGCCGCGCGCAAGCAGGTCGGTGAGTCCGTGGCCCAGCCCACGCGCTACTACCAGGAGAACCTCGGCGGGCTCGCCACACTTCTGGACGCTGTCGCCGGGGCGGGTGTGCGGCGGTTCGTCTTCTCCTCCTCCGCGGCCGTGTACGGCAACCCGGATGTGGACCTCATCACGGAGGACACCCCGTGTGCCCCGATGAGCCCCTACGGCGAGACGAAGCTCGCGGGTGAGTGGCTGGTGCGGGCCGCCGGCCGCGCCCACGGCATCGACACCGTGTGCCTGCGCTACTTCAACGTGGCGGGCGCCGCCGCCCCCGAACTGGCGGACACCGGGGTCTTCAACGTGGTCCCGATGGTCTTCGACCGGCTCACCCGCGACGAGGCTCCCCGGATCTTCGGCGACGACTATCCGACGCCGGACGGCACCTGCGTCCGCGACTACATCCATGTCGCCGATCTCGCCGAGGCGCATCTGGCGGCGGCACGGCGACTGGCCTCCTCGGACACCCCGGACCTTCCTGGCGCCGCGGGCGATCTGACGGTGAACATCGGCCGCGGCGAGGGGGTCTCGGTGCGTGAACTGCTGACGCTCATCGGCGAGGTCACCGGCGACACCCGTGAGGTGCTGGTCGAGCCGCGCCGCCCGGGTGACGCGCCGCGCGCGGTCGCCTCGGCCGACCTGGCCGCCCGGGAACTGGGCTGGAGCGCGCGGCGCGGGGTGCGCGAGATGGTCGAGTCGGCGTGGCAGGGCTGGCAGCTGCATCACGCGTGACGATCCGGCGTACGACCGGTGGTGGAGGCGGCGCGCACGGGTGCGGGCCGGTCAGCGGGCGCGGGGCGCCGGATCCGGCGCTACGGCGTTCGAACCGGCCGCCCCCTGCGGGTGAAAGGACGAATGCTCCCGTTCTGGACGGTTCTGTGCCGGTAGCGGCGGGAACGATGAGGTGTCCGGCCCCTTTCGGCGTCCGGCCGGTACCGGTCGCGATGTCCGGTTCGGCCGCGCGGCGGAACCGGACGTGCGGGACCCCGCGTGGTGCCGGGAGTGCCGGTTCGGTACGGCAGACTTGGGGCTTGAAGACCGATGCGAAGGATGGGTATGCCGATCACTCCTGCCACCGCGACGCACAGTTCGTCGAACGGCACCGCTGAAGCCATCTTGCTCGAACTGGTCGACGAGGACGGCACCACGATCGGCACGGCGGAGAAGCTCACGGCACATCAGCCGCCCGGGCAGCTGCACCGGGCGTTCTCCGTCTTCCTCTTCGACGAGCGGGGCCGGCTGCTGCTGCAGCAGCGGGCGCTGGGCAAGTACCACTCCCCCGGTGTCTGGTCCAACACGTGCTGCGGTCACCCCTACCCCGGCGAGGCGCCCTTCGCGGCGGCCGCGCGGCGGACGTTCGAGGAGCTGGGGGTCTCTCCGTCGCTCCTCGCCGAGGCGGGCACCGTCCGCTACAACCACCCGGACCCGGACTCGGGACTGGTGGAGCAGGAGTTCAACCATCTGTTCGTCGGGATGGTGCAGTCGGCTGTGCGGCCCGACCCCGAGGAGGTCGGGTCGACGGTCTTCGTGAGTGCGGGCGAGCTGGCCGAGCGGCATGCGAAGGATCCGTTCTCGGCGTGGTTCATGACCGTGCTGGACTCGGCCCGGCCGGCGATCAGGGAACTGACGGGCGACGCCGCGGGCTGGTGACCCTCAGACCGCCCGGGCGACGGTGAGGGGCAGTGCGGACCAGATCACCTTGCCCCCCGTCGCCGTGTGTTCCACGTCGCACATCCCGCCCGCCTCGCGGGTGATCTCGCGTACGAGGAGGAGGCCGCGGCCACCGGTCTGGCCGTGGTCGGCCTCCAGGGCCGTCGGACGGTAGGGATGGTTGTCCTCGACGGAGACCCGCACCCACTCGGCTCCGACGGCGACCTCGACGCCGAGCATCGGGGAGAGCAGGGCCGCGTGCCGCACCGCGTTGGTCACCAGCTCGGAGACGATCAGGAGCAGTCCCTCGACGATGTCGTCCGAGACGGGTACGCCCTGGCGGACCAGCAGGTCGCGGACCGCGTGCCGTGCCTGGGGTACGGAGGAGTCGACGGCGGGAGCGGTGAACCGCCAGACTCCCTCGTACGGCAGTGGGCCGGGCGGTCTCTCGTCGGGGGACGCCTCCCCTCCGCCTTCAGGACGTGGGCCGGGCCCCCGCCCCTGGTCGTCCATCGTCCGGTCGCCGCCCTTGCGCTCGATTGTCACCACACGTCGAGTGTTGATAACGCGCTGGTCCATACCGGATGACTGAACAGAAGTCAGCGAGTATCGACGTCTTCTGATCGCCGACGCGTGCCATCGGCAGCCGATTGACAGATTCTGTCCGTCCTGTGCCGGATCGGGAACTCTTCGGGTTGTACGGGTTTGGCTCGGCCCGAGACCGATCACGAATCCCCCGACCACGTAGCATCCGGCCATGGATCCGCAGCTGTTGCACAGCGTCGCCGACGGGGTCGCCACCGTCGTCATCCACCACCCCGCCAAGCGCAACGCCATGACGGCGGACATGTGGCGGGCGCTGCCGCCCCTGCTCGACACCCTGGCCGGCGACCCGGCCGTACGCGTGCTCGTGCTCACCGGCGAGGGCGGGACGTTCTGCGCCGGGGCCGACATCTCCTCGCTGCGGGGTTCGGCCGGGGAGGCGCAGGGTCTCGCCGTACGCGCGGAGGACGCGCTCGCCGCGTTCCCCAAACCGACCGTCGCGGCCGTACGCGGCTACTGCGTGGGCGGCGGGTGTCAGCTCGCCGCGGCGTGCGATCTGCGGTTCACGGACGAGCGGGCCTCGTTCGGGATCACCCCGGCGAAGCTGGGGATCGTCTACGCGGCCTCCTCCACACGGCGGTTGGTGTCCCTGGTGGGGCCCGCGACCGCCAAGTACCTGCTGTTCTCGGGCGAGTTGATCGAAGCGGGGCGGGCGCTGCGCACGGGCCTGGTGGACGAGGTGCTGCCCGACGGCGAACTGGACGGGCGCGTCGCGGAGTTCGCCCGGATCCTCGTGTCCCGCTCGCAGCTGACGCAGGCGGCGGCGAAGGAGTTCGCCGACGGCCGCACCGACCGGGACGGGTACTGGGCGCGGCAGGCGCGCGAGGGGGACGACACCGCGGAGGGGGTCGCCGCCTTCCTGGAGCGCCGGCCTCCGCAGTTCACCTGGACCGCGTCCGCGCACGGAGAGGCCGGCCGCCGGGTCGGCTCCTAGGGCCTGTCGTCAAATTCCCGACGTCCGCCCGGAGGACGGGCCGGGCGGCGTCTGGTGCGTGCTCTCGGTGTGCCGGGCGGAAGCCCTCGTACTGGACGTACTTGGGCT